>NZ_JAFMOS010000308.1 GCF_019049755.1 Rahnella perminowiae | reverse complement strand
CATCTGGTCGGCAGCGTCTCGGGTATCATCGGCCCGGTCGTGACGGGTTTCATTGTTCAAAACACCGGACGCTTTGACAGTGCCTTTATTCTCGCTGGCGGCGTCGCCGCGCTGGGCGCTATTTTGGTGTTCTTCGTGATTAAACCGCCAAAACACCTGCCCGACTCCACGCTGTCTCACAGCTGATGGTCTGAATGTGGATGTCGCTCCCCGTCAACGGGGAGCGCAGCCAATATTCAGTCAGGTTGCAGGATGGCGATTTTATTCGTCCACCCACACCCGCATTTCTCCCTCTCCGCGATTCGCCCAGGTAAAGTACGGTACAAAGGTCAGGGTTTGCGGCACAGTGTCTTCCACAGGCGGATTATAGTGATAAAGCGGCTGCTGACTGGCCTGAACGGATGCCCGGCGCCCGCCCTGAGCCTGCAATAATGTTTTACCGGCGAACAGTCCGCTGCCGGAAATCAGACGGAACGTTGCATCATGCGGCAGGCGGATGTTATGCAGCTCACTGCCGTTGTCAGCCTGCTCAAGGCAATACACCAGCGGCCCCCGCTGCACTGCCACTTTGCCTGCAACGTGCCGCAACAGCGCGTTGCCTTTCACACGTATCACCGGCATCGGCAGTATCATTTCAAGCCGATCGCCTTTCTGCCATGTCCGGGTCAGACGCAGATATCCATGTTGCGTCAGGCTGGCCAGCGCCAGCGGATTACCATTGAGCGAAACCTGCGGGCTGTCACACCAGTCGGGTAAACGCAATGCCAGTGTCGCCTCCAGCGGCTGATCGGTATCGACGTCAATCAGCACGCATTCTGTCCACGGGTAGCCGCCGGACTGTTTCAGCCGCAACGCTTTTCCGCCAATTGTCGCTTCGACATCGCTGCCGATATACAGATTGATATCCACACCGTCCGGGCGCTGGGTATAGATATAGTGGCCGAGCGATGTCAGCAGACGCGCAATATTCGGCGGACAGCAGGCGCAGCCGAACCAGCGCTGACGCACCGGTTTTACATGGTCATAAATGTGGTTGAACGGAATGCTTTTCGGATGCACTTCCAGAGGATTGACATAGAAGAAATGTTTGCCATCAAGCGCCATCCCGGCCAGCACAGTGTTGTAGAGCGCCCGCTCCATCACGTCGGCATAACGGCTGTCAGGATCCATCTGCAACATACGGTTGGCGAACATCATCAGGCCAATCGATGCGCAGGTTTCGGTATAAGCCGTGTCATTGGGTAAATCATAATCGGAAGAAAAAGCTTCACCGCTGCTTTGCGATCCGACAGAACCGGTAATGTACATCTGCCGCCGGGTCATGTTTTCCCACACTCGCTGGCACACTTCGCGTTTTTCCTGATCCTGACTCAGCCGCGCCAGATGGGCCACACCGGCATACAGATACACAAAACGTACCGCATGGCCGACAGCCGTTGTCTGCAAGGCCACCGGCACATGCGCCTGGCTGTAGGCCTTGTCTTTCACCATCCACGCCGGTCCGTAGGTATTCCAGTGCGATGTTTTTCCACGTTTTTCATATTCGATATCGTAGAAATGCGGCTGTGTACCCCGTTGCTCAACAAAATAACGGGTCAGGTCAAGATAACGCTTTTCGGCGGTTTGTTCATACAGACGCATCAGTGCCAGCTCAATTTCCGGATGTCCCGGGTAGCCATGCAACTGCTTCTCACCCGGCCCGAAGACATGTGCAATATGATCAGCCAGCTTGCAGACAATCTCCAGCAAACGGGTTTTGCCTGTGGCCTGCACATAAGCCACACCGGCTTCAATCAGATGTCCGGCGCAGTAAAGTTCGTGACATTCAGCCAGATTAGTCCAGCGTTGTTGCGGCTCTTTGACGGTGAAGTAAGTATTCAGATAGCCGTCAGGTTGCTGCACCGCGCCGATCAGCTCAATCAGCTGATCGGCCGTTTCCTCCAGCGCGGGATCCGGCGTTTTCGTCAGTAAATACGCCACCGCTTCCAGCCACTTAGCAACATCACTGTCCTGAAAAACCATACCGTAGAATTCACCATCACTTTGCCCGGCGGCAATACGGAAATTTTCAATCGCGTGGCTTGGTTCGGCGTCGGCGACATCATCATTGAGCGCTTTCCACTGGTACGGCACCACCACCTCTTTCACCAGACGCTGATATTCCAGCCAGAACGCATCGGAAACATTCACCTTTTGCAAAGGCACTTCTAAAGAATCAACCGGAGAAAACGGCATACAACCTCCTGAAAAAGTTAAATTAAATTTTTGCGGCTAAATCGTGCGACATCCGCGACAGCAATTTGTTATCGAGTTTGCAAAACATCAGCGTTCCCGCCAGCAGCAGATGCATCGCCGCCGGTAACAGGGTTTCCAGCAACGTGATCCCGCCGAGTGATGCCGCAGTCTGGTGCTCTGCGCCAGCCTGATAAGAGACCAGAATGAAGACCAGGCTGATGATCCCGGCACTGGATGCCCAGGCCAGTTTGATAAAGAAGAGGTTGAAGGCAAAGTTCATGCCGGAGGAACGGATACCGTTTTTCCAGTGCCCGTAATCATCGGCGAACGCCATGATGGAAAAATGCAGCGGCAACGTGAACCCGAGGATCACGCAGTGTACAAAGATGATACCGAGCCACAATATCTGGTGATGTTCACCGGCAGGAACAAACCACAGCATCAGGGAAAACACCGCCAGTACCAGATTTGTCAGCATATACAGCCGCACGCTGTCGATGAATTTGGTCAGCTGATTGACGATGACCGCGCCGAAAATGGAAGCCAGTGTCACCATACCGAAGAACAGCGAAGCGTAGCCTGCCCCGCCTTTCAGCACATACGTGATGAAATACATGTAGCCGCCGCCGCGCAGATTGAACACATTGATCAGCAGGAAAGACATCAGTAAAACCAGCAACAACTGATCGTTTTTCAGCAATCCGCGGATGTGTTCTTTAACGCTGAACTGCCCGAGCAACGCAAGGGGCAGGCGTTCGCGCACGGTGAAGAAACACCACAGAAACATCACTACCGCCACCGCACACAGCAACCCCACGCCCTGCTGATATCCCAGTGCCGCATTGCCTTTACCCAACACCTGTACCAGCCACGGCAGCCCGACGGATACCATAAAGCCCGCTACACCGCACAGGACAAAGCGCCACGACTGACAAGACATCACTTCGCGATGATCGGTGGTCATGGTGTTAATCAGTGCGCAATACGGCACGTTGATTGCCGTATACGACACGGAAAGCAGGAAGTACGTGAAGAAGGCGTAGGCAATTTTGGCATCTCCACTCAGGCCGGGCACCGTAAAGGTGAGAAACCCGATCACGCCAACAGGTAACGCAATCCATAACTGCCAGGGACGAAAACGTCCCCAGCGACTTTGCGTACGGTCAGCCAGTATGCCCATCAGCGGATCGGAAATCGCATCAATCACCCGCAGGGAAATAAACAGCGTACCGACGATAGCAGGCGTCAGCCCGAAAACATCGGTATAAAAAAATGTCAGAAAACTGGTGATCAGACAGGTCATTATCGTGCCACCGGCATCACCTAATCCGTAACCGATTTTTTCACTGACCGAAAGTCTGGCATGGGCAGAAGTTATTCTGCTCTCTCCGTTTACCGTTGCAGAACCGGTATTAACTGAATCTGTTGGCATTATTTTTCCTCGCTTTTATATCGTTATTAATAAGCTGTAGGAACACAATAAATAAGGCTAATTATGGGTGTCAGCCCTGGATTTAAATAAGGTACGCCATAAATCTGGCATAATGGCCTCATGCCAACAAGAGGAGGATAAAGTAGTTAAACGGGACAATTCCGACTCACGATCAGAATCTGTGAAGCAGATCAAAACCTCTTTAAACCTGGCTGGAGATGCATGTTCTCTATGCTACTGTCAGGTATATCCAGCCTGATGAGTGCCTTAAAATGACTGAAATGCTTACGTTTCCCGTCAATATCCCGGTGAAAGTACAAAACGGCGGTTTGTTCATTTCCCGCGGAATAGGCACACATCCGACCCGGAAACTCAGTTCGCATGAATTAATTTATGTTGTCCGGGGCTCATTGTCTTTACAGGAAGAAAATAGCCGTTTTGATTTACACGAAGGAGAAAGTCTATTGTTATTTCCCGGCAGGGAACATAAAGGCGTCACCACCTTTGATGC
>NZ_JAFMOS010000309.1 GCF_019049755.1 Rahnella perminowiae | reverse complement strand
CCATTAAGTACACTTGAATCATCTCATAATTTAAAAACAGGTGCGCGTAAGGTTCTTGAACGTTATTACTCATTGAACAGCGTGGGGATGTTTACGGGTAACCATACACAAATGTTGCAGGAAACCCTTTCCGCGCTGGTGGGTGCAAATAAAAATATAACGCACATGCAGGGATATTTGATATATGCCAAAACCCAGACGCACAATACTTTTTTTGAAACCCCCTGGCTCGATGAGATCGCCATCAGTTGCGGAATAGGCCATTGGGAAACATTAACGGTGAGTCTTAATCATTGCGCGTCGGCACTGTCTGCGATCCATTTATTAAAAAGCCGGATCATAAAAAGCCAGCAACCGATGATACTCCTGACGGGGGAAAAAGCGTTTCATAGTGATATTAATAAGCTTGATAATAGTGTCATGGCGGAAGTCCCTGCGGCAATGCTACTGAACGCGGGGCACTCACGGTGGCAAATCAATCACACCGCCGTGCGGCATTTATCTTCATTTTATAACAATCATCGTGAGTCTACGGCTGCCCGGAGGCGGGAACTATTTTCATCGCTTGAGCAGGATTATTATGATTTTTATACCTATGTATTGGATAAGTTTCATCTCTCCATCGGCGATATAGATGCTATCGTTCCCGGCAATATAGATATGCCCATGCTTAAACGTATAGCTGATAAATTGAAGTTCAGAGGCGAGCTTTTTACAGAACATATATCAGGTTATGGCCATGCATATTGTTCTGATATTTTATTTAACGTGTCTTCATTATTAGAGCGTTTCGACGGAAAAAGAATTCTCTGCGTTGCAATGGGAATGGGGATAACGATGTCTTGTATCCTGATTGAAAAAAACGAAATTAATGAGGTAAAGCATGTCAACACTACTTTCGGCAGTTAATGATGCATTAAACGATGTTATGTCTGCAAAAATCTCCATTACGTCAGACACTGATTTCAATGAAGATCTGGATCTGGATTCGGTATTATTTGTTCAGTTCTTACTCACGCTGGAGGAAAAAATCCCCGGCCTGATGTTTGAACCTGATCAAATCAATCAGGATGCATTTACCACGGTCGGAAAACTTATCCAGTGGATTGAGCAACACCTGCAGCTGGAGAGCTCTGATGTCTGAAGAGGAGTTTACCCGGCTTTATTTTTTGTTCAGAGACCTTAAGCCAGCAGATGCCCTCCGGCAGATGCGTCAGAAGTGGGCAGATCCTGCGAGTGGCGTATTTTGTCGCGGGTATCAGTTAGTGGGTCAACACAGCGAAGCGGATAGGGATGAGCACACGGAGTCTGACCGTATTTTGGCTTCACTGGGTATCTCTTTGCACTACAACGCTGGAGAAGCGACAGGTACAGACCCGATCCCGCTGGTTGCCTCTTTTGCGGCCCGGTTAGGGCTTCTGAGCCAGATCCTGACAATCAGCTGGGAGCACTTATCCGCGCGCAAGAGTTTTGGTGTAAAAACCACCCGACATCAGTTGGTGAAGGCCGATTTCGCCGATCTCAGCAACCAGACAGAATTGTTGCTGATCCAATGGCAAAGGCGCGTTGCAGCACAGGATTTTGCCGGGGCGCAGGCAGATCACTGGCAGATCACGGTGTTAACCAACAGAGCAGAAAAACTGATGGGCGGGCACGGCTACTTATCAGGCTCAACTCACAGCTTTTCTTATCTGTCGGTAATGATTTATAGCCTGTATGGAAAAACAGCATCCGGGGCTGTAACTCTGTTGCCTGACTATCAGGAGCATGCAATATGAACTCCCCATCTGAAATGACGATGCCGCGACGCCAAAGCCTGGGCAAAGATATCACCGACCTGATGAAGTTAGCCTGGCCGATGATTATTGTGGCGATTGCCGTATCCTTTTCCCAAAATATTCAGACCGCCATTTTGGGTCACGGAAGCGAAACCGGATCAATTTATTTGCTCTCCATGCTTCAGCCTTTCAGTTTTTTATTCCTGGCTATTCTGGAATGTCTGGCTATCACTAATCAGGTTTTCAGTGCCCGTTCGTTGAATCTGTGGTCCCGGCAAAAGGTGCTGAAGGCAACGTCACTGCTGGCGACGCTGGGTATCCTGATTGTGGCGCTGCTCAGTGGCGCGACGGCCCTGTGTTCCTCACTATTGCAGGCAATGCTGCCGGTCGCCGGCAATGAATTCTATGCCTCTGCATTACCGCTCTATTTCCTCTCCATGCTGCCTTTTATACAACTCGAGATGTGTAACAGTGCACTTCGGGGACAAGGGAAAAGCGCATTGAGCATGGTATTAGTTATCGCCTATATCGTTCTGAATGCGCTTCTCTGTTACGCCTGCTATCAGTTCTACGGGTTAGGTTTTTACTCCATTATTGTGGCAAATTCTCTGGCTTCAGCCCTGCTTATCCCCGTCGCGCTTTGGCTGGTATGGCGCATAGGCCGTAACGTGAAAGATGACCGGCCGGGGGCTTTCATTGCGCGCCTCAGCGGGCTTCTGTTTCAGGTGGGAATGCCAATATTTGCCTCGCTGGTGGTACTATTTTTCAGTTCGCTACTGATATTCCCGTTAATAGGTACGTTGGGTGAGCAATATGTTGCCGGCTTTCTGATCGTCACCAAAATCAGAATGTTTATCGTCATTCCCGCTGTGGCCTGCGGATCTGCCCTGGCGATATTAATTAACCAGCGTCTGGCGATCAGTACAGGGGAAGAATTAAAACGTTTACTGCATCGGGGACTCACTTTTATTGGCATCTTTTATCTTCTGCTGACTTCGGGGGTCTATTTTACCGAGGCCAGTCTGATTAAAATATTATCGGGCGACAAAACAATACAAGATGTCAGCAGTCAGATGTTATTAATATTATTACCGACTTTCTTCCTGACATCTTTTGTTGCCTCTCTTCAGGCGTTACTCGAACAACTTGATCAGGCCAGACGGGTACTGGTATTAACCGTTATCATTGAATTACTGACAGTCATCACCCTGTTGGTGGGGTGGGGCAATTTTTCCCAGCTTAAAAGCATCATGAATATTATTATTATATTCAATGTCATCTACTTTATCGCATTCGGCAGGGAGTACTGGCGTCTGGCAAATAAAATAGGGAGCGACAATGTTTTATAGCTTCTTTTACCCCGTTCTTTTGTTCTTTTCACTGGTGCACCAAAATTATCTTCGGGTGCTGGTTCTGATGAGATTACGCCCCTCTTTATTGATGAAAGCGAAAATCAGACCTGCGACACATTATAGCAGGGCATGCAAACTAATAAGTTTATTCGATTTATATTCATTGCATGTTATGTCTTCTTACCTTTCTGCTTTATACGCGTTGCGTCTGTTCGAAAAGACCCGGCCCTTACCCTATAAACAGGGTGAAATCATGCTGCTCAGCCGCTGCCTGCAGGAGGAGCTTTTCTGGCGCAAATCATTTGTTAAGGTTTTTATTTACCCGCAAGCGGACCCGCAGGCAGAGAAAGTTTTACTGCTTCATGGATGGGATGGCAGAAGTATTATGTTGCGGCAAATGGCGCAGCGGTTACAGGAAAAAGGTTACAGTGTTTATGCACCGGATCTTCCGGCACATGGAATTTCTCCCGGCAAAAAAGTGTCCTTCTATGATCTTTCACGGGCAGTGATGGATATGGAAAAACACTATGGCCATTTTTCTGTCGTCATTGGCCATTCGACGGGGGGATTAATTGGTTGCATGGCGGCATTACAGGGGCTGTTTTTTAAGCGCATGATTTTAATCAGCAGTCCGTGCAGTTATGGAAAGATGATGGACAGATATGTCTGCAATAATAAGCTTCCAAAGCGTATTGCCGGTTCCATGAAAAAGCTTTATCAACTCCGCTATGGCGTTCATCCTGATGCTATTGGCCCGGAACTCATCGGAGCAATAACGCAGCCTGTGATGATATTACATGATAAAAATGATCTCAGTATCGGACTGGATGAAGCCGTAATTCTGAGCCGTTCCCTGGAGAAAAGTAAATTAATTGTGACAGAAGGCCAGGGTCACAATGGCGCATTACGTGACCCTGCTGTCTTTAATCACATTTCAGATTTTGTGAGTCAGACTGTGCATGAAGATTATTCATCGTTTTCTGAACCAAAATTGATATTGCGCGTAGCGAATAATATAAAAAGGCATAAGTGATCTTGTGATAATTATAAACTGTGCAGATTATTAATTAACATGCTTCT
>NZ_JAFMOS010000310.1 GCF_019049755.1 Rahnella perminowiae | reverse complement strand
GGTAAAGACAGCACCGAATACGTCCATGGCCGTGAAGGAAGCAATATAAATAATAATATGCTGACGAAACATACGGATATTAAACGATGAGATAAAATCTAAAACCAGACGTTTCAGATGATGCCAGAGGTTGCCGCCGGTTTCCATTTCCGGTTCCGGCTCATCCGGATCCCGCACATCTTTGGCTTCCCAGGTACACAGCCATGTGGTGAAAACCGCAATACAAAATACCGTGGCGAAAAACATACCGGTATAGGTATAGGTCATCGGATTATCTTTACCGGTAAACATCATGATCACCCCCGGCACAGACACGGCCAGGAAGCCACCGAGTTGCGAGCAAATCATACGCACACCGGCAAGGCGGGTACGTTCGCCAAAGCGGTTGGTCATCTCTGCCGCCAGCGTTTCCCACGGCACCAGCACCATCGCCGACAGTAATTCAATCGACAGATACGTGCCAAGGTAATACCAGTAGCCCATGTCTTTGATCCAGACCAGCGCATACAGGAACATCAGCGGCGAGCTGAGCAGCAGGAAAAACCGACGGCGGCCAAACCGTTTTCCAAGCCATGTATTGCCAAAGTGATCGGTAATATAGCCCATAATCGGACTTAATACGGCGTCAATCACACGGGCAATAGCAAAAATAGACCCCGCTTCTAAAACGGTTAATCCGCAATACATGGTATAGAAGAATAAAAGCCAGGTACCGATAACGGCGAATGCACCGCCACCAAATAAGTCGGTTACGCCATAGCCTATAGCCGTGCCGTAACCCACTCTGCGTTCAGTAGGTTTCATTATTATTATCCTGTGAATGTGAGGTAATTAATAAATTATTTAATCAGCCAGAGTGATCCATTTCCCTGATTGTGAAGAACGGTAGATTGCCCCGATAATATTCAGAGACACTCCGGCTTGTGAAACAGAGGTATAATTTTTTTCTTCAGGATGTCGAAGTGAATAATAGAAATTTGAAACGGCCTGACGGTGACTGTCACCCCAGTAGCTTTTGGTTGCTCCTGACGGACTGTCATCGCTGACCAGCAATGTTTTGTTTTCTCCTTCAGTCAGCCATAACGTGTTGTGATACAACTGCAGCAGTCCTTTTTCACAGTGGATCTCCAGCAGTAACGGCGAATCTGTGCTGTGGCAGTTGGTGGCATAAAACAATCCGCGGGCCCCGTTGGTCATTTTCAGACTGGCCATGGCGGTGTCTTCATTTTCCGTCACATCACTGAGAAAGGTTCTTTCGACCACCCCTTTCAGCGCCAGAACACCGCCACCAAACCACTGCATTAAATCCAGCGTATGAATTGCCTGATTGATCAGCAGGCTGCCGCCTTCGGTGGCAAACCGCCCGCGCCACAGGCTTTCGCTGTAATAGGCATCGCTGCGCGACCAGGTCAGAACGGCTTTGATGCTCAGCATGTTGCCCAGTTGCCCGCTTTCCAGCAGCATTTTGATTTTCTGGCTGGAAGGGTTCAGGCGGTTCTGATGACAGACGCCAATGTGTCCTGCGGCCTTTTCCTCCGCGAGTTTAATGGCGCTGACTTCGCCGCTATTCAGCGCCACCGGTTTCTCGGTGAAAATATGCTTTCCGGCTGCCAGTGCGGCGAGAATAGCCTCCTTGTGCAGATGATGCGGCAGACAGATATGCACCACGTCGATCTGCGGGTCCCCCAACATCTCATGATAATCCGTGTAAAAATCACACCCGTATTCCCGGGCCAGCGCCCGGCCTTTGCCGATATCGCACTCCGCAATCGCGCGTAACCGGCACTCCGGGTTCTGGCGGATCGCCGCTACATGGCAGGTATGGATAGCTCCGCAACCGATCACCGCAGCCTGAAGAGTTTTCATTATCTGCTCCCGTTTCAGTGGGTTTCGTTTGCCAGCATTTGCGCACGGACGCACAACTCGGCGGCTTTAAAGGCATGCTCCTGCGTCATGGCGTTTTCGGTACGGTTCAGGCAGTCAAGGATCAGTTGGCCAAAGAACGGGAAGCCGACGTGGCCGGAAACCGGGAAACGGAATTCGCCTTGCTGATTGACCAGATACACCACGTCCTGTTCGCCGAGCGTGAGATCGACATATTTGCGGATCTCGATATAACCCCCGGTACCGAGCAGCGTCAGACGGCCGTCGCCCCAGGTACTCAGCCCCTCAGGGGTAAACCAGTCGCAGCGGAAATAACCGCGCGCACCGTTTTCACCTTCCAGCATCGTGTCGCCGAAATCTTCAAAGTGCGGATATTGCGGGTGATTGAAGTTGAGTGCCTGTGCCGCCACCACGCGCGCATTATGGTTGCCGGTATAAAACAAAAATTGTTCAATCTGATGGCTGCCGATATCGCACAAGATGCCGCCAAAACGTTCCCGCTCGTAGAACCAGTCCGGACGCCCTTCACCTTCACGGTGCGGGCCCGTCCCGAGGGTCTGGATCACCCGGCCGATCGCCCCTTCCTGCACCAGTTGCCCCGCGAAAACCGCACTTTCAACATGCAGTCGTTCGCTGTAATACACGGCATACTTGCGCCCGGTTTCGGCCACTTTGGCCTTCGCTTGCGCCAGTTGTTCCAGCGTGGTCAGCGGCGCTTTGTCAGTGAAATAATCTTTCCCGGCCGCCATGACTTTCAGCCCCAGCGCACAGCGTTCAGACGGAATGCCTGCCCCGGCGATCATCTGCACTGCCTTATCATCAAGGAGTGTCTGCAATGAATCCGCAACCTTAACCTGCGGATACTGCGCGACAAATTTTTCGACTTTGGCCGGATCAGGATCGTAAACCCATTTCAGGCTGGCACCCGCCTCGATCAGCCCATTGCACATGCCGTAGATATGCCCGTGATCCAATGCCGCCGCGGCAATCACGAATTCACCGGGTTTCACCACCGGCTGCGGTTTGCCTACCGGCGCGTAGTTCATACCATCTTTATTACTCATGTTCAGGCTCCTTTATCCATGTTTTTACCGAGCGGGATTGCATCTTCATCGGCGAAGTTATCTACAGAGGCGGATTTTTCATAAAAATGCGGTGCCAGCGACATCAGCCCGCCGGTCTGATAAAACGGATCGGAAGGGGTCAGTGGCAAAGAGACAATGCTGCGGGTAATGGCTGATTTATAAATTGCGGCGATAAGCTCCAGTGAGCGCTTGCCCTGAATGCCGTCGATCAGCGGAGCGGTGCCGGTTTCCAGTGCCGTCAGGAAATTGTCAATCTGGCCGGTATGCAGGGTATAAGTGAGTTTTGGGACAGACTGATAAATGTCTTCAAGCTGGTTTTCCCGATCCGTATCGCGCGCATCGATCGGGAAACCGTTAGGGGCAGAAATGCTGGCGTATTTATCCCACGGAGCAGAAATGCGCGCTTTCGTGCCCTGGATGACAATTTTCTGATCTTCCCCGTGATGCACCACCGACGCCGTCAGTTGGGTCAGTGCGCCGGAGTCGTATTTGAAAATAGCCGCCGAGAGATCTTCCACTTCGGCATTATCGTGCGCGGCGTTAGTGATCACCGATACCACTTCAGACGGGAAACCGAGCATCCACTGAATTGCATCAATATGATGAACGGCGTGATTGAGTGTGCAACCACCCGCTTCTTTTTCCCAGGTACCGCGCCACCATAAATCATAATAGGAATGTCCGCGCCACCAGAAGGAATCCACTTGCGCATGGCATACCTTACCGGCCTCGCCGGAATCGAGGACTTTTTTCAGCCGCCAGAACGCGTCGGTAAAACGATTTTGCGCAATGATCGATAACGTTTTCCCGCTCGCCTGCACGGCGCTGATCATCGCATCGCATTCCTGTAACGAGGCCGCCATGGGTTTTTCGCAAAGTACATGTTTCCCCGCATTCAGCGCATTAATAGAAATCTCAGCGTGAACATACGGTGGCGTACAAACGTCAAAAACGTCGATATTCGCATCATTGAGGATGTCCTCATGGCTGGCGTAGACTTTGGCTCCCGTGAGGCCGTAATGACGTTTTTTCTCTTCGGCTTTCTCCGGGTAAATATCTACCAGCGCAACAATCTGGCAACGGTCAGCAAACTCTAAATATCCCTGAATATGATTATGCGAAATATTACCCGTACCAATGATTGCTATTTTTAACATTATTTTACTCCTTAATATTTTACCGGACAGCAGACGAATTTAAGCGACATAAAGGGCGTCACCCTGTTGAATTCTTTAAATATTCAGCGCGGATAAATACCTTATTT
>NZ_JAFMOS010000311.1 GCF_019049755.1 Rahnella perminowiae | reverse complement strand
ATAAATACAATAATTTTGGTTAAGTCAAAAAAGTAATATGATGAAAATCTGATCAGTCCAAACTGCAAGGATTAGCAGGTGCATCATGTTTACACTCTACGAAGGCCGTGAAATTGAATGGGAACTCCGCCCAGAAGACTTCGCCTATATCTGCTCACCCGAGCATGCTTTAGAACAATCTAAAACCCACTATGATCTGGATGAGCGAAATTACCGCAGCAAATTCAGCCCCTTTAGTGTTCCTGAGCGCCTTTACTCACGACAGCCCACATGGCGACGGGCACAGGCCGGGTATGTGGATCCCATTTACGACTCAATAAAGGAGCATCTTCAGTTGGGCTGGCTGATTGGTGTGGATACCACTGAGCAATGGAATTGGGTCGAAAACCCATTTTACGTTGATGAAAATGGTGACCTGATTTGTGACAGAGCCTACCTGTACCACGAAGGGTTTATTCGACAGACTATGGATGCTTATGAATTCGCCGTAGCTGAAAGACAAGGTGTAAAAGCCCTTCCAACTCAGAAATATGATTACGGGGGTTGGGGTTCAGCACCTGTTCAACATGCCCAGTCAACTAAGACAATCAATAGTAAAGCTGCCGGGCGGTTATTAGCTGCTGGCGGAGTTTACAATGGCAACATTGCAGATTATGCCAAAACTGCGCAACAGCTCGGCGGTGAAGCTCCGACAGGTTATGATCAGATGCTGAATGAGACAACCGCGGGTTCGGCGATTGCTATTGTCTCTGCGGCGGCGGGATTAGGTCTTGGTAGAATGGGTGCAATTAGCGAGATAAAGCAACTGGAAAATCTTGCGAAAACAAATTCAATTACTTCAGAAACGGGCTTTCTATCAAAATCAGGAACATTGTTGAACGCTGATAAAGCTGTAATTGATCCTAAAAAACTCATTTCATATGCGTTAAATCCAGACCATCCTGTTGGCGGTAACAAAGCTAAGGTTTTCGAGTCAGCTTTAGGCTATAACCAGACGAATGTTGACGACCTAATTACTAAAGTTCAGGCTGGTATTGTCTCCAACCCAGCAAAACTATTAGGCTCAGACAATTTTGGTCAACGTATGGCTGTAGAGATGCCAATTACAGGGATTAATGGGAATACAGCAATTGTATGAACAGGTTGGATGTACGATACCGGTTCCTCCGTTCCCAGAATGACTACTATCTTCGTTAAATAAAGGCCAGATATGGAATTTTCACTTTTTGATGTTGTTATATTAAATGTAGACCTGCCTGATGAGGGGCTAGTTAAAGGAATGACCGGGGCAATTATTGATGTTTATAGTTCGCCATCGATGGCTTATGAAGTTGAATTCTGCGATCAACAAGGCCGAACAATCGCTTCTGTGGCATTGGCTCCAGAACAGTTACAACATAAATCCTGATTCATCGGTTAAGACAATGCTACCAGAGTACACTGGTAGCCATTTTTTCTTTGGTTTTCTTAGCTCGTCAAAGGCACCACACGCAACGCTACTCAGTCAGTGCCAAAATGAGGGGCATAAACACCGATGATTTTCTGAATCTCTTCGTCGTACTCGTTTAACTCATCAATCACTTGGCGGGCGGTTCTTACCGTTTGCTCATCGCGTGGGACATTCGCCCCACCCTGCGCAGAAATATATGCGGCGAAATCACCACCATCGGCTGCTGCTCTGGCAACTTCGACAAGTTCGTCAAACTCGCACTGATGTTTAAAGTCGGGCAATGTAGCGGAGATTTTCTGAGGGATAAACGGACGTGCTGCAGTTACACTGTCAAAATTATTTTGACAGTGAGGAGACCCGGAATGCTGAATTTACAGCGGCTGGAGATTTTCGTTGCGGTGGTTAGTGCAGGCAGTTTTACCCGCGCAGCAACTTCGCTCGGGCTGACCAAAGCGGTGGTGAGTTTTAACGTTAAGCAACTGGAAATTGCTCATAGCCGGTTGCCGCTGCCAATGCGTTGGCCGGTGATAACCCCCGGCAGAGATAAGATACCGTTCAGGGTTTCTTCGCCCGCAGCCATTGTGGCCGACAGCGCGTCGGCGTTGTTAGCTTTTGCACTCGCAGGCGCAGGGGTCGCCCTGCTGCCGGACTGGCTGGTACAGCCGGAAATCGACGCACAGCGGTTATGCCATTTGCTGCCCGATCACCGTTTCCCACCGCAGGGCATTTTCGCACTCTATCCCAACACCCGTCATGTGCCGGAAAAAGTGCGGCGTTTTATTGATTTCCTCAAAAAACAGATGGCGGAGTCTCCTGCCCAGAGTAAGATTTAGTGCAGTTCACAGAAGGAAGACGCTCACTATGATCCTCGAAACAGCGCGGTTGCTACTCCGGCCAGTAGAGGCTGATGATATCGGTTCTTTTTTTGCTATTTACGGCGATCCGCAAACTAATTTATTTAATCCGCGCGGTCCGCTGAAAGACATGACGGCTGCGCAGGAAAAACTGAGCGGCTGGTTGCAGGAATGGTCGGATCATGGCTTCGGGCACTGGGCAATTGCACTGAACCATAAGCCTGACGAGATCATCGGTTTCGGCGGACTGGGTATCCGTGAAGGCTACGAAAATCATCGTGTGTTTCTCGGTTATCGCTTTGCGACAGCAGCCTGGGGAAAAGGGCTGGCGACGGAGTTTGCCACCGCCGTGCTCAACACCGGTTTTGAGAAACTGGGTATACCGCAGATTTCTGCTACCGTGCGTGAAAATCATCTGGCTTCACAGCATGTTCTGGAAAAAATCGGTATGCAAAAAACGGGTTTTGAGGGTGATCCGGTGCATGGCATCGGCAGTTACCTGTACCGGCAGACCAGCCAGTACGTGGTAAATGGCTCAACATTCGACTGAATAGAGGCCCACATGCCAAGGCTTCCCCGGCCTGAGATCGGAAAATTCTGAGTCTCTGACATTGCGGGCTTTTTTTTTCTTAAAATACCTGTACAACCTTTCACATCTTGTATAACTTTATAGTCACACAGGCAATCATTAATCACACATCTATTAACATAAGGGTTAATCATGCGTCAGAACAGGCACAATGGAACGTCCCCGGACACGTCTCATTCCCTCTATACGCAGGTCTTTTCTGATGAGGAAACCATGGGGCGTGTTGTGGTTGAAATCCTTGAGGCAGGGAAGAACCTCAATCGCAAAGCTTTATGTTCGAAACTTTTAAATCGCGTTGAAGCCGCTGGCAGCGAAGAAGAGGAAAAGCATTATATGAAGCTTATCCGTCTGGTACTTGAGCGAGATTCATGATTCATCCTGATTAAGATTACAGTGCAACGATTGGCTTCATAGCATTTCAGTTCGACATATTATGCGGGCTTGATTAATTCACAGCCTACCAAATTTTATGCCTGATGGCGTAAAGTACTAACTCTGAACCTGAAGCTAATCTGCCCAAGACCTTTGGCCGGCGTATATTCAGAGGCTGCTAATATGTATAGAAGTAACGAAGAAAGATTAACTGATAAGCTGATAGGTGAGGCTGTAATTTCCTTGCTTAAATCTAAGAGCCCAATATCGACTGACAGACTTATTGCACAATTACAGTTTATGGCTGTGAGTGCTGACAACATCAATCGAAAAAGCGCCTGTGAGCGAATTATTAATGAGATCCGCCATGATCTGGCTGATAAACGTGGGCGAATCACTTACGAAGTACGGGATGTCGACAATGTGCGACACTTTTTCAATGCTGAAGGACCGTCCGATGACAAGAAAAGACATTGATTCATCAAAGAGCTATACGCTAAATCACAGCGACCCGATGAAATCAAACCAATCCCAGCCGATGACAGACTCTGGTTTTAATTCAGAAGCTTATAACTATTTTAACAAAGCGGGCGAACTTTTTTTGAGTGAAACCGAAGTTTTGGGTGCCGCTATTCGTGTCATTCTGGCTGAAAAAGGCAAAGTGACAAATAAAGCCATTATATTGCACCTGATCACCCAACTTGAATGCACTTCCGATGTTGTACAATTGGATATTTTGCGTAGTGCACTGGAAATAGTTGTGGGTATGACGCCTGATGACATCAGCGTCTGAACCCGGCTACTGATATTTAATCGTTTCACGTTCAATTTTAAAACTGAGCGTGCTTTCTCTCATAAACAGCAGGTGCGGAGGGTATCAAAATGCAAGATGTGTCTTATACTCATGTCAAATTGGCTGATTACATTCTGGCAGAGGATCCGGAACTTCTGGTCGGAAATGAAACTGTCATCCGTATTTA
>NZ_JAFMOS010000312.1 GCF_019049755.1 Rahnella perminowiae | reverse complement strand
TTTCTCTTCTCTCCAGACTTATGCGGACTGCTCCGCATGTCGGATGAATATATCCTGCTGTTTTTTCTCCGCTTGCGTGATCTGCCCCCCAGAAAGCAAACAAAGCCATACCGCAAACTACACTTAACCTTTGATTGACATATCATTAACAAATTAAAGGAGAAAACCATGAGCCATGTTTATAAGCACCCTATTCCTGCCTCTGTGGCAGAGCGTACCCTGATCACACCTGAGAAATATCAGCAATATTATCAACAGTCTGTTGAGGACCCTGACGCATTTTGGGGGGAACAGGCCAAAGTACTCGACTGGATTAAACCTTTCACAAAAGTGAAAAACACTTCTTTTGCGCCGGGAAATGTCGATATCCGGTGGTTTGAGGATGGCACCCTGAATCTCGCAGCCAACTGTCTGGATCGTCATTTAGCCGACAAAGGTGAGCAGACCGCATTGATTTGGGAAGGGGATGACCCAAAAGTTGAAAACAAATACGTTACCTACAAACAGCTTCATCATGATGTTTGCCAGTTCGCGAATGTCTTAAAGAGTTTGGGCATTAAAAAAGGGGATGTTGTCGCTATTTACATGCCCATGGTACCGGAAGCCGCTGTCGCGATGCTGGCCTGTGCCCGTATCGGTGCCGTACATTCCGTTATCTTCGCTGGTTTCTCCCCGGAAGCCGTTGCCGGTCGCATTATAGATTCCAACGCCAGGCTGGTCATTACCGCTGACGAAGGCCTGCGCGCCGGACGTACCATTCCACTGAAACAAAATGTGGATGATGCGCTGAAGAATCCGGCGGTTACCAGCATCACACATTCCATCATTTTCAAACGTACCGGCAAACAGGGGGAATGGAAAGAGGGGCGTGACATCTGGTGGCATGATGCGATTGAAGGCGTTTCTGCAGATTGTCCGCCTGAAGAAATGAAAGCAGAAGATCCGCTTTTCATTCTTTATACCTCCGGTTCTACGGGTAAACCGAAAGGCGTATTGCATACCACGGGAGGGTATCTGGTCTATGCCGCCCTGACGTTCAAATACACCTTTGACTACCATGACGGCGACATCTACTGGTGTACGGCCGATGTCGGCTGGGTAACGGGCCACAGTTATTTGCTCTACGGCCCGTTGGCATGCGGAGCCATCAGCCTGATGTTTGAAGGTGTACCCAATTATCCGACACCAGCCCGTATGGCACAGGTTATTGATAAGCATAAGGTGAATATCCTGTATACCGCACCTACGGCGATCCGTGCACTCATGGCCGAAGGGGATAAAGCCATTGAAGGCACCCGCCGTGCGTCACTGCGAATCATGGGGTCAGTGGGCGAACCCATTAATCCGGAAGCCTGGGAGTGGTACTACAAAACGATTGGTAACAGCCAATGCCCAATTGTCGACACCTGGTGGCAAACCGAAACCGGTGGTTTCATGATAACGCCGCTGCCGGGTGCCACTGAACTGAAAGCCGGTTCTGCAACGCGTCCATTCTTCGGTGTTCAGCCTGCTCTGGTAGATAACGAAGGCGTTCCGCAGGAGGGGGCGTGTGAGGGTAATCTGGTGATCACTGATTCGTGGCCAGGCCAGGCACGAACTCTTTTCGGTGACCATGAGCGTTTCGAGCAGACCTATTTTTCTACATTTAAAAATATGTACTTTAGTGGTGACGGTGCGCGCCGTGACGAAGATGGTTATTACTGGATAACCGGCCGTGTTGATGACGTGCTTAATATTTCTGGCCATCGTCTTGGGACGGCTGAAATTGAGTCAGCATTAGTTTCTCATCCTAAAATCGCAGAAGCTGCCGTTGTGGGTATTCCACATAATATTAAAGGTCAGGCTATTTATGCCTACATCACACTGAATCACGGCGAAGAACCGTCACCGGAACTCTATACCGAAGTACGCAACTGGGTGCGTAAAGAGATAGGGTCCATTGCCACACCTGACATTCTTCACTGGACAGATTCGTTGCCAAAAACCCGCTCCGGCAAAATTATGCGTCGCATTCTGCGCAAAATTGCAGCCGGAGACACAAGCAATCTGGGAGATACCTCTACGCTGGCGGATCCAGGCGTAGTCGATAAATTGCTGGAAGAAAAACAATCAATGAAAGTGCCGTCATAATTTTTCACCGCCCTGGCGCGGTGAACTCTATCAATGCCTCACAGGAGTCACTGAGATGAATGATCTCATTTATCAGAGAGTTGTAAGTAATCCGCGCTTCAGGGAACTGGTGCAAAAACGCAGTCGTTTTGCCTGGCTACTGTCAGGCATCACACTGGTTCTGTATGTCGCTTTCATTTTATTGATTGCGTTCGATCCGCAGTGGCTGGGAACACCTCTTTATGACGGTGCCACCATTACCCGCGGCATTCCCGTAGGCGTTGGGCTGATCGTTATTTCATTCGTACTGACCGGGATTTATGTCGTTCGTGCAAATGGCGAATTTGACCGTCTGACAGCAGACATTATCCGCGAGGTGCAGCCATGATGGCACGCTGCGGCACGTTTCTGTTATTGATGTTATCCCTCGTTTTCCCGTCCAGTTTATTTGCTGCGGAGGGCATCGCCGGGGAAGTTAAACGTCAGCCTCTTAACGTTGAAGCTATTGTCATGTTTGTGCTGTTTGTTGGCGCGACCTTATACATCACTTATTGGGCAGCAAAGCGTACACGCTCTCGTCAGGACTACTATACCGCTGGCGGCCGCATCACTGGCCTGCAAAACGGTATGGCGATTGCCGGCGATTTCATGTCTGCCGCTTCTTTCCTGGGTATCTCCGCACTGGTTTATACATCAGGTTATGATGGCCTGATTTATTCCATCGGTTTCCTGATCGGCTGGCCGATTATTTTATTCCTGATTGCCGAACGCCTGCGTAACTTAGGGAAATATACCTTCGCGGATGTCGCGTCATATCGGTTGAAACAAAAACCTATCCGGCTGCTTTCAGCTTGCGGTTCGCTGGTGGTTGTCGCGCTTTATCTGATCGCACAAATGGTCGGTGCCGGTAAGTTAATCCAGCTATTGTTTGGGCTTAACTATCATGTCGCGGTGATCCTGGTAGGTATCCTGATGGTGCTCTACGTGTTGTTTGGCGGGATGCTGGCGACAACTTGGGTACAAATCATCAAAGCTATTCTGTTGCTGGCTGGCGCGACATTCATGGCGATCATGGTCATGAGATCTGTAGGCTTCAACTTCAATACGCTCTTCACTCAGGCGGTTGCTGTCCATTCTAAAGGGATTGCAATAATGAGTCCGGGAGGATTAGTTTCAGATCCGATATCTGCGCTGTCTCTGGGGCTCGCACTGATGTTTGGCACCGCCGGTTTACCGCATATCCTGATGCGTTTCTTCACCGTGAATGATGCCAAAGAAGCCAGAAAAAGCGTGTTCTACGCCACTGGTTTTATCGGCTACTTCTACATTTTGACTTTTATTATCGGTTTCGGCGCTATCGTCCTGGTCAGCTCAAACCCGGCGTTTAAAGACGCCAGCGGCATATTACTCGGCGGCAATAATATGGCTGCCGTGCATTTAGCGGATGCGGTCGGTGGGAGCTTCTTCCTCGGCTTTATCTCTGCCGTGGCTTTTGCAACGATCTTAGCGGTTGTCGCGGGCTTAACGTTGGCAGGTGCTTCAGCCGTATCTCATGATCTGTATGCCAGTGTCATCAAAGACGGTAAAGCGACAGAACGGGATGAGTTAAGGGTTTCGAAAATCACCGTTATCCTACTGGGTATTGTTGCTATTGCATTGGGCATTCTTTTTGAAAAACAGAACATTGCCTTCATGGTAGGATTAGCTTTCTCTATTGCTGCTAGCTGCAATTTCCCCATTATTCTGCTCTCGATGTACTGGTCTAAGCTGACAACGCGGGGGGCCATGATAGGTGGATGGCTCGGATTGCTTACGGCAGTCATACTAATGATCCTCGGGCCCACAATCTGGGTTCAGATCTTAGGGCATACCAAGCCGATTTATCCTTACGAATACCCTGCGCTGTTCTCAATGATTGTTGCTTTTGTTGGTACCTGGTTCTTCTCAATTACAGACAATTCACTTGAAGGACAGAAGGAGAGAGAACGCTTCTATCCTCAATTTGTGCGGTCCCAAACTGGTATCGGGATTTCCCAAAGTTCAAATCACTAATGTATAAGCGCAGAAATAAGAAAAGCCAATCCTGAGGGATTGGCTTTTTTGAATATCAAACCTTTAATCAAAGGCTTATCAAGCGCAGAAAAGACAAAAGCCCTGCAC
>NZ_JAFMOS010000313.1 GCF_019049755.1 Rahnella perminowiae | reverse complement strand
ATTTAATGGTTTCTTTTTATGATGAGGCATTAATTTTATTCGAACGACATTTAAAGAAAGGTTTTAGCGTAACTCCTATTAATATTACAGCAGAGGAATTAAATGAACTATATGAAAAAACAGTTTTCCATGTTTTTCCTGCGGAGGAAATAATCCCCTTCAGTCAAAGCTCACTGCGAAGATTCTAAATCCTAACATTTTATATTGACCAGTCACGAACGGGCCTCTCTTAAAGCCCCAATGTTCTTTTCATTCTCCGTTTGATGCTGTCAACTGAATTAGTGGTCCAGTGCGTACCGCGTGCTGGATTAATCCCTAATTCGTTTAGTCTTGAGATAATAGCCTTGTTGCTGGACTGAATGCTCTGGCGCTTTGACTCCTCAACCATCTGAGTAATCACATCCTTCGCAGTTGTAGCTGTAGTGACTTCTGATGCACCGGCTGGCGCTGGATCATGCCCCGGCGCAGTTGCTGAGCTACTCAGCAATGCTTCCATCTGACCAATTAGTACCTCCATCCGTGATTCTGGAGATAGTGATTCACTCGGTTTACCCAGCTTCTCCAGAACAGCCGCCAGCATCCATGCCGTTTTATCCTTTCCTGAAATCCTTACTGCTTGCTCTATCTCCCCGGCAACATCTGCCGGAACCCTGAACGAAAAAAGCCTGCTTGGTTTTTTGTCTGTCATCTGTACACACCGTAAACGTAGATATGCCAATGGTCCGTATTGCCTGCTGTAAACACGTATACAGCCTGAATGCATGAAACATTAATATCCCTATTATTGCAATAATTATTTATCATGTTGCATTTTATGCAATACTAAATACTGTGTTTATATCAGGGTTTCGGAGGGTTTATGACCAGCAAAGCGAGAGTGAAGCCCATTCTTCTCAGTCAGGAACAGGTGAATTCTTTGGTGCGTATACAGGCAGAGGAGCGGGCTAAATCGCCGCTTGGGATCACGCCCAGCCTCCACGCCATCGCGCGGGGAATTATGGATAAAGCACTGAGTAAGCGCGTTCTGCCTTAGTCAGCCAGATAATCACAGTGACGGATATATCGATGAAATCATTCAAACACCTCTTTAGCAACAATAGCAAAGCAACTGCAGGAACGGGTCCTTTCGGGCACCTTTTCAGCGCCAGTAACGATGCCCCGGCGCTGCTTGACCAGACTAAGCAACAAGAGAAGGTAATTATCGTTGCCAAGCCGAGTCAGCACAGCCGGGAGCATAACGTTGCCGTTTCGGACGAAGCCAAAGCCAATCCCATTCTGGCTATGCGCCTGCTGAATGACACAGACCTATCGTCAAAGAAAATTATTACTCAACTGACTGATGCGCCACAGGCACTGTCCAAATTTACCCAGAATTTCATGGAAACGAGAGATCCGACCTGGGAGTTTCAGGACGAGGAAGACCAGGTACTAACAGCTTTAAATTACTCAAATCGGCATAGTGATGCGAACGGCTATCGTGCTGGTCGTGAACGTGCTGCCCGGGCGTTGGAGAAACTAAAAGAGCCGCTGACCGACGATGAGCACCAGTCATTCCTGGAAGCCATGAACCAGATGGCGAATGAAGATAACCCGAATACGCCGGACAACGTGGAGGCCCGGCGCCAGGCTGATGAAGAATACAAACAGGAAGTGGCCAATGCGACTGCCCGGCGTAATCAGCGTATGCGTGCGACCGGTGTCGTTCTGCCGGGTGACAGCAAGCGTGTAAGCGGTAAAGCTGCCAATCCAGTGAATGAAGCGTCGCTGATCAAGTCACGTCTGGACGTTGGCCTGCCCGCTACTGATACGTCAGCACAATAACTGGTGAGCGGCATGAGAGACTTCAGTCACCTCAATTTCGAAAGTTACAGCCCGCAAATCAGCGGGCCGTTTGGCCTGCGCTCACCGGAACAGCGCCGCATGTTGTCGCTGTTCGGCGGCGATACTCAGGCAGATGAACCAGAAAAGTTATCGTCGCACTCTAATGCCCATCAGATAGCCGTCACCCGGGCAGCAAGGAACAACCCCATTCTTGCGCTGAAGCTCATTGAACGCGGCGAACCGGCCGAGCTGGCTATTGAGACGTTGGCCGTCAGCGCTCGCCACCTAAGCAACTTCACGAAGCGAAAAATGAATACCGTGTGTTCTGGCTGGGAATGTCTGGATACGGAAGATCGCAATCTCGAGGTTTTCACATACAGCACACTTCATCAGGACAGCAACGGGTATAGCGCTGGGTTCAATGCGGCTCTCAGGGCACTGGATAAATTCGTGGAGTCGTAGGCAGTTGAAGACTTAAGAATCTGCCTGCCAGTTGCTGCTGGTGTTGCCTGAATGCTTTACAGAACAACGCGGAAGGCCCAGAAAAAAATGGGTCCTTCCCCGGTCCTTTTTATTGCACGGGCATTGCACGCCGCGTGGTTTCACTAGCTATGAAATTTTGAATTTGATTGACACTTTACACTTGTCACTTTTTGTTGCGCGATTGTTAATTATCAGGGATGGCAAGGTCTGGCGGGAAATTGGCGGTGATTTTGATTGACAGTTTGATTGACACTTTTCCGGCTGAAAGTGTCAAGTTGACAGAAAAAGTGTCAAGCGGTTGACACTTTACAGTTTGATTGACACTTTGCCGCCCGCCGGTTGACAGATCGCAGAGGTGGCCACGACAGAACGGGAGTCAGCACAATGAGTTTTATGAGCGTCAGCCAGTATGCAAAACACGCCGGCATGAGTCGCCAGGCACTTTACACCTGGGAAGCCAAACAGGGGTTTCCGGCGCGGGTAGGCGGCAAGATTGATCAGGCGGCCTGTGATACCTATCTGAGGCAGTTTCGTGATAGTCATGATCCGCGCATGAAAAACGCCACCGGAAAAACGACATCCGCTAAGAGCCAGCCCATAGCCGGTAAAGAGCTGGTGGAAATAAGCGTTGCTGATATTAAGCGGCGTTTAGCCCAGTGCACGGGCCGGGCTGCTGATATGGACGAAGACGAACGTGCAGCGCTGGCGGCTAAAGCCGTAGGCCTCTATCTGAGTGAAGGGCCAAATAATCCGCCTATGACGTTTGGCGGCTACCGGCTGGCGATGAATGATTGCCCTCAATGGGAGCCTGAAATTGTCGCAGGTGGTGCGTTCGGCCTTTCTGCTGTTGATGTTGTCGGCCACTGCCGGGAATATGTGCTCTACGTGGTCGAGGATGAGTCTGATACCTACCCAGTGATCCCAGCATTGCTCTACGCACTCGGAAATGATGAGTAATATAGCGGCATTAGAGCCGCACTCCTCAAGCTTTTAGAGCTTCGTAATGATATATTTCGAAGTAGAGCGCTAAACTTACAGTGTTGGAAATCGGTTTTGGTGACAACATTTCACTATGAGATCACCTTAGGTGATAGTTTATAATATCCTTGCTGAGGTGATTGAAATACTAAGTAAGACCGGGTGAATGGGTCTTGGGAACCTTCGTAATTAGTTATATACTAATTGATTGTGCTGGGATTGCATTCAGAATCCAGCATTCTTGATGCGTATAGTTTATTGTTAATTCCGTAACATATTGTGCTTGTACCGCATCTAACACTAATTGTGTTTGTGGTGATGGTGCAGCACTATGCGCGCTCTTAGCTGTAGTCCATTGAGCGTGTAAACCTATGGAATTAACAAAGGATTGGATTTTAATTGTTTTATTCATCGAGTTTGAAGATACACCAGCATACTTATAGGAATCCATTATTGTTAGCTGGCCATCACCATCAACATCAATGGGATTAAAAAACCACTTAAAAACATGTAACAGAAATAAATTAGCAATCCAGGAGGCGTTTCCAGCAAGTAGAGCTTCTGTAGTCGACGAGCTCAAACTTTCATGTAGATTAGTTGCGCCAATGAAAATGACATCTGGACCTTTGGTTCCATGGTAGGTTTGGCCTCTTCCTGCACCGATATAGTTGAAAGTCCCTGCATAGCATTGACCTAGATAAACAACAGCTTGCTTGAGATTGGGTGTCGATTTTATACATTGCAAAAGCATAAACGGAGTTATTGGTTGCGGAGAACTGATCCCGTTCATACTTCCGTGACCTGTGACAAAAAGCACCATGTTTTCATATGTATTTTGAGCAGAAGAGGCAAAAAAATCATTAACTGTTAAAACATTATATTGATTGTTCGTACCAGTTGATATCCATTGGTTAATCATTCCCATGTTTTGCCCATCAATGTATATATAGATGTCAGCGGGGTTTATACCTGACGATTCTAAACAATGAATCCCAAAAAGCAAATCACGTACGTGTCTGTCTTCTGGATCAGGAGCATCAGAAGCTAAAAATAAAACCCATTTTGTATTAGTGC
>NZ_JAFMOS010000314.1 GCF_019049755.1 Rahnella perminowiae | reverse complement strand
CTTCAATGTTATCACTATCCCCTGCAGCAGAATACCCAGGTTGTCAAAAACGAAATCAAAATTAAGAACATAGCTTCCCATTTTACTTTCCTATGCAATTTTTTCGACGTGCATTATTTTCTTAAGGAATTCTCGAGTTCGTTGGTTGCTGGGGTTTTCAAAAACCTGCTCAGGTGAACCATCTTCTACAATAACGCCATCAGCGCAAAAAATAACGCGTGTAGCAATGCGCTTTGCAAACCACATATCATGAGTTACGAGTATCATAGACATATTTTGAGAAGCCAAATCCAACATGAGGTTTTCAACTTCTACAACAAGCTCAGGATCAAGTGCTGAAGTTACTTCATCAAAGAGCATCATTTTAGGGTCTAACAACAGAGCGCGTGCTATCGCTACTCGTTGCTTCTGTCCGCCGGACAACATTGCGGGCGATGCATGTGCCTTCTCGGACAATCCAAGTAATGTCAACATCTTCATGGCTCGTTCAGTGGCTTTACTCCTACTCTCACCTCGTACTTTGACTGGCGATAATATAAGGTTACCAATAACAGAGAGATGCGGAAACAATGTATAATGTTGGAAGACCATTCCCACATTTTCACGCAGACGTTTATCAATATAATTTTCTTTGCCATGCACAGCGTTGACTTCAATATAACGTTGCCCTTCAATTTCAATAATACCAGCATCGATTTTTTCCAATCCCATAACGCAGCGAAGCAGCGTGCTTTTCCCACCACCAGAGGGACCGATAACGACTATTCTTTCCCCTGCTTTCATATCAAATGATAATCCAGACAAGACTTTCACGGTCGGGGAGTATTGTTTTCGTAAATTGCGAACAGATAATACAGGTGTATGCATTTTATTATCCTTAAGAAGGCAAGGTAATAACACTTGCCTTCTTACTTAATTGATTAAACGACAATGATTTTGTAGGTATTTTATTACCAGTCAGCCTTACCCAACATTATCTGACCATAATGAATCATCGAATCATCAACCTCACCTAAGGCGACTTTCTCTTCAAGGAAGATATTAAATACCGCAATATCACGGGGTTCCATACTCCGCGGCAACCCAAAACCAATGGCTTGTTTAATGAGTGCTGGCTTAGGGTTTAGCAAAGTCAGGTGATCACCTTGCGTTTTCTGGGCGAGAACTCCACCATCGTAAGGGAAACCACCTACGTCAACCTGACCTGAAAGAATGGCTAACTGGAGTGAAGCGAGTTGTGGAAGGCGAACCACTTGTGCACTTTTAAAGCGTTGAGTCACCGCTTTGTCTTGAGCGGTCCCTGCCACCACGCCTATTCTCATTCCAGGAACGTCTAAGGTCTTCAAATCAGGAGTAGGATGACCAACTTTTTCAGAATCGGTTCTGTAAAGGAAAGTCATTGCATCGTAACCGGCCGGTCCACTGAAACTGATAGCCAGAGCGCGCTGTGGCGTAAGGTTTAACGCAGGCGCCAGATCCCATTTGCCGGACTGAAGACCCGCTACGATGTTATCCCACGTTGTATCAACGAATACCACCTTAACTCCCAGTACGTCTGCAAACTCCTTACACAAGTCTAAATAGGCCCCACCATACTCACCTGTTTTTGGATTTTTCATAACATAAGGCGCAGCAATGGCTGCCGCACAACGAAGCTCTCCACGTTGCTTTACACCTTCCCAGTAATCACTCGCCAGGGTCTGTGTTGCAAATGACATTGTGCTTAGAAAAACGCACGCTGCTACAATCATGGAGAAAAACTTTGACTTGAACTCTAGAAATTTCATGTTATTACCCCTTAATTTTGGCCGAGGTTCCGGCGAATTTTGCGTTTGATTTTTTTAATCTCTTCCACCGAGTGGCGTACCTAAATAGAAGTCCCTATGCCAAGTAGATCCATTCTCGCTTTGTATTCACTGATGGCGTCTTTTTCTGGACAAGCTGTTAATTCAACGGATACTAAACAGGTATGGGCTGCGCATCCTTGACTAAACATTGAAGCAGGTATATCCAAAGTGAGCACATTAGGATTACCTGCGATATCAATATTTCCCTGTTCGGTCTGTGTCAGCCATGCTCCTGTTGGAAGAACCAAAACGCCGGGGCGCACTGCATCATCAACACAAAGGGTTACCAAACACGCACCCCGGCTATTCCAAACCTTCACAGTGCTATCTTGAGAAAGCTTGAAACGCAGGGCATCTTTAGGTGAAATCCTTGCTATTTCACGCCCCTTACGTTTATGAGACAAACTTGCCTCCCCAGTTTCTAATTGACTATGTAAACGCCCCTCTGGTTGATTGGAAATCATATGAAGCCTCTCTCCTACAGCTTCTGAACCCAGCCATTCTTCAGGTTCAATCCAGGTAGGATGAGCTGCACAATCCTCATATTGTAAAGAGCTGAGAAGCCGACTCGTCAGTACAATCTTTTTTGACTCTGTCATGAGAGGATTACCGCTGGGATCACTTCGAAACGCCTGCAGGTGTACCCCATGTGTTTTCACAGGCGTAGGTGTAGAGCCTTCAAGCCAGAATGTCTCAAACTCAGGCATGTCGAAGGCGTGTTCGTTACGGTTTACTGCCCGGGCATCCTCATATAGATATCGCAACCACTCCATCTCCGTTCGTCCTTCAGTAAAGGATCCACGTACGCCAAGATGCTCCGCAATATCTGAAAAAATGTCGTAATCGGACCTCGAAAGTCCAACTGGAGGGATTGCCTGTTGCATAGCAATTATTTTGTCACTTCGAGTGTTCGCTGCTAAGTCGTTGCGTTCAATTGAAGTGGTCGCTGGAAGAATGATATCGGCATGGAGTGCAGTCGCCGTAAAATAGGGGTCTTGTACGATGATAGTTTCTGGGCGACGAAAGGCTTCAGTTAACCGATTGAGATCTTGGTGATGGTGAAACGGGTTACCACCAGCCCAATAGACGAGACGAGTGTCTGGATAACGATGAGTATTACCCTCATAAGTGAATGTTTCACCGGGTTTGAGCAGAAGGTCTGTAATTCGCGCGCAGGGAATGAAAGTATTTATAGGATTTTTGCCTGCCGAAATTGCCGGGTTTTTCCCAACCGTTACCGGCCCTCCAACTCCACCGAGCGATGCATAGCCAAATCCTACTCCGCCGCCGGGCAAACCGATCTGACCACAAATCGCTGCAAGAGCAATTGCCGCCCAATAAGGTTGCTCACCATGATGAGCGCGCTGAAGGCTCCAGCTCATAGCAATCATGGTACGTGTTGTCGAAATTCGATCCGCGAGCTTTAGTATCCAGTCCGCATTGAGTTCAGTGATTTCAGCAGCCCACGCTGCATTCTTTTCAACTCCATCCTTATCTCCGGAAAGATAAGCTAAAAACTCTTCACTTCCGCTACAGTGAGTACGCAAAAATGCAGCATCATGCCGACCTAGCTTCACTACTTCGCAGGAGAGTGCAAGCAACAATGCAGTATCTGTATTAGGCCTGACCGGCCACCAATCTGCGCCTGCCGAAGCAGGAATATCATCACGTAAAGGAGAAATGTGAATGATCTTAACGCCGGCCGCGGTGATTTCTCGAAGACTTGTTTCAAAGGAATGCCTGGCAGAACCTCCTGCTTCATTCTGAGCAGTGCGAGGACTTAACGAGCCAAAAGCAAGCAGCGTCTGACTATGCTCGGCTACTGTATCAAAGGTTGTGCCTTTGCCAACCAGAGCATCGGTATCCCCCAGAACATGACGTAATATGACCGGGCCCGCTGCATAAGAATAGGTATCAACATGTCCTGTATACCCACCCACAAGATTTAACATTCTCTTGAGCATTGTGGACGAATGGTGAAATCGGCCACTGCTTGCCCAACCGTATGAGCCAGCAAAGATGGCTTCGTTACCAAATTCTGATTTTACGCGTTGGATCTCACCTGCAACGAGCCGGATAGCCTCGTTCCAGCTAATCGGAACAAATTCCTCTTGCCCGCGGGTCTCTTTGTTCTTATTTTCCAGCCAGCCTTTGCGAACCATAGGGGTGAGTACGCGACGATCCGTTTTTGCCCATTCTTTTATAGAATGAATAATCGGTGAGGGGTTTGGATCGTCTTTTGAAGGCTCTACACCAATGATCCTCCCTCCTTCAACAAGGATTGTGTAAGCTCCCCAATGACTACAATGTGAAACTCTACGAATATCAGTCATATAAATTACCCAAAGCAGATAATAAGGGAGGGTCAAAAAACGTCATCGTAAGCAAATAGCGCCGGCATTCCCCCGGTATGCAAGAATATAATTGGCCCCGAGCACTCACCCGATTGAACTCGATGAATAAGGCCTGCCATTGCTTTTCCGCTGTAGACAGGGTCAAGGAATATACCTTC
>NZ_JAFMOS010000315.1 GCF_019049755.1 Rahnella perminowiae | reverse complement strand
GGGCAACGTTGTTTGCCCGGCCTTTCTTTTTTACTCCGGCATCAGGCGGTTAAAATCTTCTTCGTACAAACTGCGGCACTCTGCCATAAACTCCGGGTATCCCAGTTCTGAGGTCTGAACTTCCCGGTCAAGCCGCTTTTCCAAATCCTGGTGAAACCACTCAAATTCGCCATGCAGGATGCCGGTAAATCCGGTCAGTATGATGCATTGTTGTGGCGTCAATTTTTGCACGGGGGATCCTTATCATTTGCGGGCTACATCATTCATCTGTGCCAGCTTTTGCGCGATATAAATGTTGAAAGAGAGAAGTGCTTCACGCCGCTATCCTGCAGGACGCGGCAACATATTCTATCCTCTAATGAATCCCACTGGAAAACAAGGAGTCACATATGGATCAGGATCTGTTCGAACAGGCACCTTTGCCACTGCTTACGCGGTTTGAGGTCGGTGACAGGATCAAATTGCTCACGTTTCCGGTAGGCGTACATCCGGCCAGCTATCAGCTGGATGTTGCGATCACCAGTATTCATGATGGTGAATTTGAGGGTGAGATAGTGCGTATTGCCCCTCTCGGTCGCCTGGGGCATCATGAAGCACATTTTAGGGTAGGAGGGCATGTTGCATTTTTTGCCCGAAACATTCAGGGAGTGGCGGCCTGAGACGCAGCCGGAGTCTGAAAACAAAACCCCGCGTCAAAGGCGGGGTTTATGGCTATCAAAAACAAGATTACATCAGGGGTTTCACGTGCTTGGTGAGCGCCTGGGTGGTTAATTCGTCGGCTTTAATCTTCGAACAGTTGCCACAATAGCCCACGAGATACCAGTTTCCGTCTGCACCCTTTTCCGGATTAACTTTGTAGCGTTCGTTACGTTTACCATAAAACTCGCGTTCTGCGTTCTGTGCTGCGTCTTCCCAAAAGCACAACGAAAACTGATGTTGTTTATCAACATGCCGTTGTCCGTTGCGGCTTCCGCCAACCAGTAAATAATGATACTCAGACATGCATCCTCCTTTTCCCAATACGGGCAATTATCCTGACAACAAGTATAAAACTCATTTCACCTGGAAAAGCTCATCCGAAAGACTGCAAAAGAAAGACTTCAAAGGGCGTGCTGAAGGCAACCCGTCGCACAATTCTTATTCCTTTAAAATTATAGAGTAGGATTGCGGTTAAGTTTGTAAATGCAGAAAAAATGTGATGATTATCACCTTTTATTTTTTAACGAGTGTGATGCGCCTCTTACAACAAATTCAGTTGTTGTGCCTTATCCGGGTTAGCTGACGTTTTTTTGCCAGCCTTTTGCGCCTTAGCCACCGGAGCAGGGCGCTGCATTTCCTGATGAAGCCAGTGCATAATGACCGTTACGACATACTCCTGTTGCGCGACTGTCATGTCAGTATGAGCGGGTATGGAATGCCACTTTTCCAGACAGCCGCGACAGCAGGTGGCCGTCGCATGCTGGGCAATAAACACCGGGTGACCGCGCATCGGCGTTTGTTTACCGTCATGTTCCGGCTCAGCCGGAGCAAGACGCTTAGCCATAAAATCCGCCGCATGCCGGCTGACCGTTTCCGGCCCTTTATCCTGACAATACCGGTACTCTTTTACGCCGAGATGGAAACGCTGACGAAAAGGTGAAGCGGACAGGCGCTTAAATACTTGATCGATGGAAAACATAATCGGGAGATCCGGGTAAATTCTATGCGCAGAAATAGCGGCGTTAAACACATCATCTGTCGCCATCAGCGGTTGTCAGACCATGTTAGTTTGGCCTGACTATACCCCCACCGGGATCTGCAATGGCAGAAAAACATGTTATAGATTTGGTCATGTCGGTCAATAAGCACGCTGAAGAAACTGCCATGCAACAAATGATGCTGCGAAACTTTATTATCGTGATGTGCCGCAGTATGACGGCAGAACAAAAGAATCAGGTGAGATGGCAAATGCGCCAGATCCATCAGGTGTCGGATGCAGAACGTCGCAACGGCGATAGCGAAATGCTGGAAAAAACGCGACAGGAGGTGGAAATCATGCTGGCGCTGATCAATTAGGTTTCATCTGATGCCCGTTTCATTTTTCATGCGCTACCATTCTTTATGATAAACAAAGCAATGATAAACAAAGGGAGAATAAGATGGGATTCTGGAGAGTATTGATCACAATTCTTGTGCCGCCATTGGGTGTGCTGATTGGCAACGGTTTCGGTGGTGCATTTCTGCTGAACATCATTCTGACACTTTGTGGTTACCTGCCGGGTTTGATCCACGGATTTTGGGTGCAGACCCGCAAATAACCCTTGCAATGCTGTTATCAGAACCCGGTCTGCAGGCCGGGTTCTTTACACTAACGTGTCTGTAGCGAAGACGGGTTCAGAACAGAGAAAAGAGAAGGACGACCGGCAGGCTCATCGGCCAGGTAAACCCGATAATACCGGAAGTTAACAGCCTTATTTTTATCGTGTCGCGGCTCACCAGCAAAGTGAACAAGACTGCAATGCCCAGCCCGCCCCAGTAAATCGTTTTAATCACTTCCCACCAAACGTGCACAACCAGCCCCTGAACATAAGAAAATAACGGCGTGTATGATATTCCGTTAACATCTGGTAATCAAATATTGTGTGATGTTACTCAAATTTTTGGGTTGTGTCGGTTTGGCGCGAGTTGTTATATATCGTCGGTTGTGAGAAGTGCAGGAGTCGAAAGGGGGCGTAAATGACCCCGGATCGCGGTTGGCGCGAACCCGAAACGCTTGCGGAAACGCTCGGCAAAACGCGAGCCACTTTCATAGCCTACCTGATGGGCAATATGTGAAATTGCCAGATCCGTGCATTGCAGCAGACGCAGCGCGTGAGTCATGCGTACATCGATCATCAGGTTTCGCAGTACACAATTTTCACCCGCCAGACGTCTGCGCAGCATCACTTCATTCATCATCAGCTTTTCTGCCACTTCGGCGGCAGTAAATGACTTATGCAGATTATTGACTAATAATTCACGTACGTTATCTGTCACGCTTTCACTGTGCTGCATGGAATAACGTACACCCAGTTGCGACAACCAGAGTAACTGTTCGAGCATGCGGTGACGGGTTATCGGTGCGGGCAGTCCGTGATGCCAGAGTATGGCTGAGTGAGTGTCGGTAAAACTTTGTTTGAAAGCGCCGGGGATGTGCGGAATAACTTGCAGGGTATCAACAGCAATAAGTGGCGGGCTAAAGCCGGTCGCATGAAGGCCCGCATCACTGAGTAATTGATGATCCCATGCCATGATTGCGCAGCTGAAAGGGCCATTTCCGGATAAATGGTGAGTCATGCTCAGCATTTGCCCGCTGTTAAGCACCAGCATTTCGCCCGTCTGCAATGTCACTTGCTGGCTCTGGTTCGTAATGGAGAGGCTTCCGTTCTGAATGAGAACCAGTTGTGGCTTATTAATATAAACATCATGAATAAAAAGTTCACTATGCTGAATAAGCAGAGAAATGGTTCCTATCCCTGGAGTCACTTTTATTTTACGAACCATGATGATGATGCCCGAAAATGACGACGGCAACCTGTGGTTTGCTGCCTGATAAAAAATTCCCGCTTTGCGAATACAAACAGGCTGCCGGTTGATGCATATAAATTATGGGACAAGGCAGAGAGAACCAGCCCTGGCAGCCAGGCGCTCTCTGCCTCTGAAAGCTTATTTTTGCACAAGAAATATTGGAATAAAAAACAAACAAAAAATAATTATTATTGGTGATCGCCAAAGGCAATCGAACGGAGGTCAATCTTTCCGTAAGTCGTATTCACTTGTTGTTGTCGGGACGACTGACCAATCAGCTCGGTGAGTTTATTCATCCGGGCCTGTAATAATGTTTTAATTGTAGTTTCATTATCCAGAATAATGCGCAAATAGCGGCGGACATCATTCTGAATCATTATCGATGTCTGTTCTGACATCGGCAATCTGGTAGTAGCTTCTACTGCTTTCACGTAACTGACTTCGAGCTCAACCAGCTCATCCCATTTTTCCTCTCTCGCCAGCCGCAACATCTGCTCGCTTAAAGACAGGATCAGTTGATATTCATTAACCAGATACTGATGTTGATCCATTATATTGGTCCTGCGACGGGTGGTAGTTTGGGCCGATTTGCCGCCAGGCATCGGCGATATTTTCAAGCAGGGTCAGCACCTCAGCGATGGCCTCTTGATCGTTGTGTAAATTTGCATGCAATAAACGGCGGACCATATAGGAATAAAGTGCTTCGAGGTTATCCACTAATTCAGGATCACCTTTTTCGCGACTTAAACCGGCTATCAGTCCGTTATCTATGATGTTGATGGCTTTTGATAAAGCATTCCCTTTACCGGGAATATCGC
>NZ_JAFMOS010000316.1 GCF_019049755.1 Rahnella perminowiae | reverse complement strand
TTGTAATTTAAATGAAATTAATGCGTGATGGTCGGTGCATATTGGCAGGTGTAAATAGAGATTTCAGATTTGCGTGAAAGCCGGAAATTTACCGGTTGTCTGAAACATGAATATGCACTGAAATAATAGCCTGAACAGGTGGGGTAAGCCGGAAATTGGCCGGTGAGAACACCGGCAGGGAGGGGGTAATTCGCTCAGGGAAACCGACACAATTGGACATCATGACGCAGATTTCCCGCCATCGGCTATTTTGCGATACAGGCGCCTCGGGTGACCGATATTTCCGTACTGCATCTCCACGGCGATAAAGCCAATTTCCACGCAATATTCCAGATAACGGCGGCCTGTCGTTTTGCTGATCCCGACTTCTTCTACCACCTGCTCGACTGACCAGCTGACATCAGGTTTGGTGGTGAACGCACGCTGAACCAGTTCCAGCGTATTCGGCTCAATGCCTTTGGCTGAAGGCGCTGAAGGTGTGTCGGTAGCGGGCAGATTAAACAGTTTATCCAGCGCCCGCTGATCAACAACTTTGACATTACGCAGGGTTTGCACCAGTTGCATGAAGCGTTCAAGTGAACTGCGCAGGCGATGAAATGACACCGGCTTGATAATGTAATCGAACGCGCCACTGCGCATTGCCTGGCTGCAGGTTTGCATGTCGCTGGCGGCGGTGATGAAAATGACCGAACACTCGACACTTTTCAGCAACGGGCTGTCGATCAGATCCACGCCCTGACCATCGGGCAAATAATTGTCCAGCAAGATCAACCGCGGCTGATGCAGCCGCAGCAGAGAACGCGCCTGTTCCAGTGTGGCCGCAATGCCCACCACGCGCAGATTAAAATTTTGCTCGATAAAATCACGATGCAGACCGGCCAGATGCGGCTCATCTTCCACAATCACGACATCAAGTGCGCTGCTGTTATTCATGGTTCTGTCCTGTTAACGCTTCAGCCGGGTACGGGATAAAGACTGAAAATATCGTACCTTGCGGCGTGTTGTCTGATATTTCGATGCTACCACCCGCCTGACGGACATAACCGGCAACCAGATACAGGCCGATGCCATGTTCTGCACCCGTGGCGTCCTGTCCGCTGGAAGGCTTACTGGTGACGCCTTGTTCAAACAGGTGCGGTTTGAGCGCATCTTCCACACCGTTGCCCTGATCGGCGACTTCAATCAGCAGTTCCTGGTTTCTGTCGGAAATATACAATTCAACCGGCGCAGGCGGCGACAGCGCTTTCAGCGTGGCGTCCACGGCGTTATCGAGCAAGTTACCGACTACGGACATCAGCTCGGTTTCGCTAATGCCTGCCGGAATGCGGGTGAGCTGACAAGCCGGGTCGAAACTCAGCCCGACGCCTTTTTCACGCGCGCTGACGTATTTCCCCAGCAGCAGGCCGCACAGCGCGGGTGAGGTAAAGCGCGCTGAGACGAAATCCAGCACCGCCTGTGCGCCTTCCGATTGCGCCTGTATATAGTGCATGGCGTCATCGTAACGCTGCATTTGCAACAAACCTGCCAGCGTGGCGGTCCAGTTGAGCTGTTCATGGCGCATGATGCGCAGATTATCAGCATAGCGTTTCACCTGACTCAACTGGCTGCTCAGCGTATTAATGTCATTTTTATCGCGGAAACTGAATACCCAGCCACTCTCTGCACCGGGTTCCAGTTCGATTGGCACGCGGTTGACGATCACCTGGCGCTGATTAAGTACCGTAATCTGATCATGTTGACTGTTATTTCCACTGACGCCGCTTTGCGTGAAGAATGCGGGAGGCGTCTGAAGCACCTCCGCCAGGGGTTTACCCAGCAGTTCGTTTTCGGGCCGGCGGATATCGAGCAATTCACGCGCAGCCCGGTTAATGGAAATCAGCTGCTTTTCAGCGTTAACCGCAAATACGCCTTCATACATGGCTTCCAGTAAAGCTTTTTGCTGGCGAACCAGCAGGGCGATATCTTTGGGTTCCAGCCAGAACATCTGTCTTTTAACGTTGCGGGTAAACATCCAGGAAAAGATAAACAACAATAATAAAAGCAGCAAACCGTATAAACCGGCCTGCGCCAGACGGCGGCCATTAATATTGTCGATATATGAGGTGAGATAACCGACCGAAACAATCCCGATCACCTGGTTATTCGCATCCAGAATCGGGGCTTTGCTGCGTAATGAAACGCCAATGCCGCCCTGACGCACAGAAATAATGGTTTTACCGGCCAGTACACCGGCGTTATCACCGCCAATCATCGGCAGGTCTACGCGATCCGGCGATTCGGAATGATAAAGATGCAGCTCGCGGGTGTCGCCGATGACGATATAACTGGCGTCACTTTTATCGCGTAATGGCTGGATAAGCTGTGCGATGCCGGAAATATCCCGCGCCTTAACTTTCTGCGCCAGCCCTGGCATCAGCGCAATCTCGCTGGCCTGAACCCGTGCACGCTGACCGAGATCATGATGCAACTGGCGGTCGATAATATGAAATAAAATCGCCCCCAGCAGTGCCAGCAACACGCAGGAAAATACCACCAGAGATAAAAAGAGTTTTACCTGAAAAGGTAATCTGAATTTCATACGACCTGCTGCAAGGCGAACTTAAAACATACATTGAATAAGCCTATCACGGCAAAATGTGAGCCGTAATCGCAGAGAAGCAGAGTTGTGAACAGGAGATTAAAATGGCGATGATTTCACACAGTAATGACAGGGTTAAAGGTGGGTTTTACTACTAATCTTATAATCCTTATAAAGCAAGGTGCATTAACACCATAAACACCATAACAACCTTTATCCCTGCGATTTTAATTTGAACAACCTCACATCCGGCTGACCGGTCGTTTTCATATGCTCAGACCATCAATAAGAAAAGACTCCCGAAGAAAGAGGCAATGTCATGAGCACAACCGACGATTCCTACATCGCTGTCAAAGAAACGAAAACCTCCGGCCTTTCAGCCAGACAAAAATGGTGGCACATTCTTGATAACTACAAAATAGGCATCATCCCGCTGCCATTTTTTCTGCTGGCGGGCGTACTGATCCTGCTTGACTGCCTGAACGGCAAGTTGCCGAGCGACATCGTGGTGATGGTCGCCACGCTGGCCTTCTTCGGCTTTGCCTGCGGTGAGTTCGGTAAACGCTTACCTGTGGTAGGGAAACTGGGGGCCGCGGCGATTTGTGCCACGTTTATTCCTTCGGCGATGGTGCATTATGGTCTGCTGCCGGATGTTGTTGTTGACTCCACGGTCAAATTTTATAAATCCACCAATATTCTCTACCTCTATATTTGTTGCATTATTGTCGGCAGCATCATGAGCATGAATCGTCAGGTGTTGATTCAGGGCTTTATGCGTATTTTTGTGCCGATGCTGTGCGGCGAAGTTGTCGGGATGATCGCCGGTATGGCGATGGGCACGGTTTTAGGTTTACCGCCGGTGCAAACCTTCTTTTTCCTGATCCTGCCAATCATGGCCGGTGGTGTAGGAGAAGGCGCAATCCCGCTGTCGATGGGTTACGCGACCATCCTGCATATGGAGCAAGGTGTGGCGCTTGGGCGCATTCTGCCGATTGTTATGCTTGGCGGTCTGACGGCCATTGTGCTGGCGGGTGTGCTGAATCAGCTGGGGAAACGTTATCCACATCTGACGGGTGAAGGCCAGCTGATGCCGTCGGGCAACGGCAAGATGGGCAGCGGTACTGAGGAATTTAACGGTAACCCGGGCGTCAATGCGCTGGCCTGTGGCGCACTGCTGGCGATCCTGTTGTACATGGTCGGAATGCTGGGCCAGAAATGGATTGGCCTGCCGGCGCCCGTGGGCATGCTGTTTGCGGCGGTGCTGGTGAAACTGGCTAACGGCGTTTCGCCGACTATTCAGCACGGTTCAATGACGGTGTATAAATTCTTCCGTACGGCGGTAACTTATCCGGTGTTATTCGCGGTGGGGGTGGCCATTACGCCTTGGCAGGAGCTGATCAACGCTTTCACTATTCAGAACCTGCTGGTGATTGTGACCACCGTAATGGCGCTGGTCGGCACCGGCTTTTATGTGGGTAAGAAAATCGGCATGCATCCTATCGATGTGGCGATCGTCTCCTGCTGTCAGAGCGGGCAGGGCGGCACCGGTGACGTGGCAATTCTGACATCCGGTAACCGCATGACGCTGATGCCCTTCGCGCAAATTGCTACCCGCATAGGCGGCGCAATTAACGTATCTGTCGGATTATTCGTGCTGGCGAAATTCTTCGCATAACATCTTCCCCCCTTCAGCCGAAGGGGGACACAGAGAACGCCCCTGCGTCTGTTTTTAGACACATTGCGGGGGGTATTTTTCCGATGAAATAATCCTCCGCATGTCCCGTATTAACGCGCTTATTCAGCCTTAATGCTTCTTATTCCCTTTTAATTGAGTGCCGATTCCTTCTCCTTTCCTATACAAAAGGGATTTTCCTACCCGGGGAAGAATAAGCACTTCCAAAATGCTGATCGATATAAGAA
>NZ_JAFMOS010000317.1 GCF_019049755.1 Rahnella perminowiae | reverse complement strand
GTGTAAGAAAATATCAAACTGGAATTTTGAAGGGTAATATCCGAGAGAATTTTCACTGTTACTACTGCTGATTTCATTAATGGAAGGCAGAAAATACTTTTTAACATCATTCATTGCGATTTTTGCAACACCTGAGTCACTGCATCAGGCCTGTATAACCTGCATTTCGATATACTTCCGTATCGCAATGCCACTACTGGAGATAGCTATGTCTTTTTCATTAGCCAACTGGACGACCAACTGGCAGAAAGACGGACGGTTCAGCAAAAACTATACATCAGTTCTGATAGAGAAAGCCTGCAGGCTGGACAGTCAGTTGAACAATGCCTACTGCAGAGGAACCCTGAAAGTCATTGCCGGGCCTCACCGGAAGGCAGGTCCGGGTGAGGGTGGCGATGCAAGGTGGCATATGACGCTACAGCCTTCGGCCAACAGTAGCTGCTGGCATATCATTCTGGATAACAGCGTGACCCGGCCCGTGAAAATTAACAAACGGGAACTCACGGGGCACGGTTTTTAGTTTTAGGGCGGTTCAGGTTCGGCATCCGGACCTGACCAGCGACTCATTATTCTTTGACAACTGATATCCCAGCCATTGGGATGGTGTTACAGATAAGTTATTAAAATTCACGCGTATTGACGGAGTTTTACTCAGAGGACTTTAGGATAAGGACATACTGTGAAGTAAGAGGAGAAATGCATGAAACCAAGGTTAAGTTTTGCCGTACTTTTTATCTTCATCACCTTCGGTGCAATGGCAAAAGATATGACCCTTATAAAATCAGCCCCGGTTCATCGGGGTGGTTTTAACAGTCATAATGGCTTTGCGGATACTGCCGAAACGCCGGATGAACACATACGGGAAGACCATCACCGCACGCTTCGCAGTACATCCTGAGAGGTGAATCCAGACCCCGATCCGTCCGGATAGCCCAGGCAGGCAACTCACTGCACACGGCAAACACAGACCTTTATTCCAGATAAATCACCCTGTCTGCCGATGCTATCGTTGTCTCGCGGTGCGCAATGATAACCCTTGTGATGTCCAGTGCTTTGATCGCGAGATTCACCATCGCCTCGCTTTCCTTGTCCAGCGCGCTGGTCGCTTCATCTAAGAACAAGACGGCAGGCTTCTTGTAAATCGCGCGGGCAAGGAACAGTCGTTGTTTTTGCCCCCCCGACAGTCCCTCTCCTAATTCACCGATCAGGGTTTCATAGCCCATGGGCATTTGCTTAATGACGGTATCCAGGTAGCTGGCGCGGACACATTCCTGCATCCAGGCTTCATCCACTTCGTCCGCAAAGCCGCAGATATTTTCCCGGATGGAGCCGGAAAATAGCTTGTCATCCTGCATTACGCAGGCGATCATTTTATGATAGTTATTGATACCCAACTGCTGAATATCGATACCGTTCACCTCGACCCTGCCGTTATCAGGATAAAACAGCCCGCACAATACCTTCATCAAGGTGGTTTTTCCTGAGCCGGACGGCCCAACAATAGCCACACTTTCTCCGGGCGCGATAGTGATGTCTAACCCGTTAAAAATGGGTGGAGACTGACTGTCATAACGGTAACTCAATGCATGTGTTGCCAGCGAAACGGGTTGTAAACGAGCCTCATAAGGGATGTCCGGCTTACGATTTTCCTGCGGATGCAGGGCAATATCGGCAATGCGTTCATTGTGCAAGCTCATCATACGCAATTGCAGCAGGAAATTGGTCAGTGAGCCAATTCTGTCGGAAAACTGCCCGCGAAAAGCGCCGAATGCAACGAACATACCGATAGTCATCTGGTTGTCTATTACCAGACTGGTACCCAGCCACAGGATCACCACCTGATCACAGGCTGAGACAAAGGTGTTGATGCCGCCAAACAGCATGTCCATCTTCGTAACGCGGATCCCGGTATTGATGGTATCGATTTCGAGGTTGAGCCAGTGGGCACTGCGTCTTTCTGCTATCCCCTGCATTTTTACTGTGGCGATGCCGTACAGCGTCTCCATGAAATAGGAACCGGCACGGGCATTTCTGACCAAAGACTCCTCTGAAAGCTGCCGGTAATAACCGTAGGTCAGCAGACGGAGAAGTACATACACGGCGGTGAAGGCCATGACGACCCACGTTAACCAACCTCCGTACAAAATCATCATCACGAGCACGCCGGCCACCATAATCATGTCCATGATGGCGCCGACAATACTGGCGGTGAAGGTGCTGCGCAATGCATCCAGCGATCCGAAACGTGACTGGATATCCCCCAGTTTGCGACGTTCAAAATAGCCCAGAGGTAACTTCAATAAGTGGTTAAACAACCCGGATTGCCACTGAACATTGATGAGCGTCGTCATGACCAGTGCAGACCAGGCGCGTACCATGCTGACTGCGGCCCGCAACAGAATAAAGAATAACAGCCCCGCGCAGATTAACGTCAGCAGTCCGCGATCGCTTGCAGGGATCGCATGATCCATCACCAGTTGTGTACCAACCGGCATCACAAGGTTGATGGTTTCAATCACCAGTGACAGGCAAAAAATCTTGCCTAGCGTACCTTTAAGGCCATATACGCTGCCCATCAGCGTACTCAGACTGAGCCGTTTCCGCACGGTATGTGCTTTGAATGCAGCGCCTGGCCAGGCTTCAAGTGCTACGCCGGTAAAACTGTGCGACACCTCTGCCATGTTGATGATTCTGCGGCCCCGGGCGGGGTCATGTATGACCACGTGATTACGCCTGACGCTCACCAGAACGACAAAATGGTTAAACTCCCAGTGCAGTATGCATGGCAATTTTAGCGCACCGAGATCTTCCATATCCAGTGACAAAGGGCGTGACGACAAGCCCAGTTGTTCGGCCATACCGGTTAAACCGGACAACGTAGTACCACGCGCCGAGAGGTTGAACTGCTGGCGCAGTGCGATCAGATCAATATTCATACCATAGTGGCCGCAAAGCATCGCCAGGCAAGCGAGGCCGCACTCAGAAGATTCCGTTTGATGGACTAGCGGCACGCGTTGCCGCAATCGTATATCAAGCTGGCCGAGCAGTTTCTTGACAGAGAGTCTATTCATTGACCGGCCCCGACGCGCTGTGTTTCATGTCGTAGAACGGTGACAACATCCACTGATATATCTTCCTTTTTTCCAAAAATAGTGTGCTCTCCGCCTTCATACCATTTTCCAGGTTCAGACGTTTACCACTGTACATGATGGTCTGTTTTTCGGGTCTGACGATCACTTTGTAGTAAGGGACTGCCGAGGTCAAAGCAGCTTTCGGGGCCCCCTGATAGGTCAGCATTTCCTGAGATGAAGCCGGTGCTTTCGAAATCACTGACACCGTGCCGGCAAACTGCCCAAACTTTTGCGCCGGAAAAGCTTCATAACGAATGTTGACCCGGTCGCCTGTGGAAATATAGGGAATAGCATCATTAGGTACCCAAAGTATCAGGGAGTAATGATCAATATTGGGTGGGATGACTTGCAGCAAACTGTCGCCGACGTTGACCATCTGTCCTACCGTGACGCTAAGAGAGTCTACGCGACCGTCAACCAGTGCGCGGACGATGATTGCCCCGCCTGCATCGATATTGAGCAGTTCTTTTTGCAGTTCGTAGCGCTGGAGTTCCATCTGATAAATTTGGTTATCAAACTCAGCGGCCTGAGTGTGGATTTGGCTTTCAAGAGCAGTGATCTGCAGGGCGTTTTGCTCGTTCTGCCCGGTGAGGCCCAACAGATTGTTTTGTTGCTGGTAATAGAGCGCCACCTGATTGGTGAGTTGATCCTTATTGATAAGCCCCTTTGTCTGATATTGCCGGTAGTTCTCCATATTCTCTTTCATAATACGGAGTCCTTCCTCAGCACGCCGGAGTATGTCGTTGGAGCGCTGGAAAGCGGCGATATATTGGGCCTTTTGTTTCTCCAGCATCCCGACAGTGTCTTGTTTACTGCTGTCCAGCCGGCTGATGATTTGTGAAATGCGTTCAAGCTGATTATTGATGTCCCGGCGTTGGTTATCGCTGACCACGCCGCTGCGGGTACTTTTACTCACATCTATCTGATAGATAGGAGTCCCAGCCTTGATTATCTGTCCTTCCGTGACAAATTCTTTGACTACCACGCCCTGAACGGCGGAATAGACGTTAGCCACGCGCGGGTAGGTGCTGATCTCGCCGGTCACGTTGACTCTGCGGGTGTAATTTGCGGCGATGACAAAGGTGAGGAAGATTGTAATAAACAAAAGACATAATAACGCAGTGACCCAGAACGGAATTCCAGGGAGGAGCAGCGCCCGGCCACGCCATTTCATTTTCTGATTATCAATCGCTTCCTGGCGAAACACGGTCTGTCCTTCGTTAGCGTGCGGGGAGGTGAGTAGTCACCTTTATTATGCCACGCCCTGGTCCTGCTCCGGCAAGCGTTTGTTTTAGCATACCGCTGGTTTGTATTATCTACATTTCGCTTAGTGAAGGAGAAAAAACCTTTAAAAACAAAGGATTGCATGAAATTAAATGTATTTTTTAAAGCATAAAAAGAAGGAGAAAAAATG
>NZ_JAFMOS010000615.1 GCF_019049755.1 Rahnella perminowiae | reverse complement strand
ATTAATAGAGGCACGATCAGCTGAGGTGTGTGCAGTGAATGATGTTGCCTGACAGCAAAAACGCCCAGGCATGCACCACCCGAAAATAAAAAGGGTTCTGATTTACATCAGAACCCTTTTTCATTAATTTGGCGGTGAGAGAGGGGTTCGACCCCTCGATACGATTTCTCGTATACACACTTTCCAGGCGTGCTCCTTCAGCCACTCAGACACCTCACCGTGTTCGTTACAGCGCGAGCGTTGCAACGGGGCGCTACTATAGGGAGACAGCCGCGAAGGGTCAAGAAAATTTTCAGCGTTTTGTGTCAGGTGCTCAGAGTCTGTTCAGCGAAAATAATGCCGTGGTCGCCGGGTTTTTGAAGCGCCCGAAACAAAAAAGGCTCTGATTTTCATCAGAACCTTTTTTGTTTAATGTGGTGGAGAGAGAGGGGTTCGAACCCTCGATACGATTGCTCATATACACACTTTCCAGGCGTGCTCCTTCAGCCACTCAGACACCTCTCCAGTCGCCAGCTGCACCGCAGTGCTGCTGACCGGCGCTAATGTAGGGAAAAGTAGTCTCACCGTCAACTCTCTTTTACCGGTTCGATGCCATTTAAACAAACTTAGAACAATCTGATGATTTAAAGAACAAAAAATGCCTTAAGGATGTACAGCCGGGATCTGATGACGCACGGTGATTAAAATGACTTATCAAAATGCATAAATAAGTAGCGCTTCTGCATAGAAGCACAATTATCCCGCAAACACTTTTTGTTACCGCTAAATAGCAAGATATGTTGTGGTAATCATCTCCGGTAGCGGTATAACAATGCACTCTGAAAAAATGCTTCGCATAAAAACTGTACAGGTCACCATTTGAAGCAGCGTTTATTTATCACATAAAGACAGGGGGCATTCTTGAGTCAGCCAAATAACACGGTCGGATCGCAGCACCGGACCGCCATACCTGCCGGTGCGGGCACATTATTTTTTGTTCAGACGTTCGCAACGCTCGGCTTTGCTGTGCTGTATTCCACACTGGTACTTTATGCCACCAAAAAACTCGGCTTCAGTGAAGATAATGCCAACGCCATCATGGGCGTGTTCGGTGCCTTCAACTACGGGCTGCATATGTTCGGTGGCTACCTCGGCGGACGTTATCTTAGTAACCGCAATCTTTTCGTACTCGGCATGGTGTTGCAGGTCTTTGGCTGTGCGCTGATTGCGCTGGAAGGCGTGACCGGGTTGTACTGGGGATTAGCCATGTTCCTGACCGGCAGCGGACTGAATGTGACCTGCCTGAACATGATGCTGACCCAGCGGTTTGCGCCGGACGATGACCGCCGTGAATCGGCCTTCCTGTGGAATTATGCCGGGATGAACCTCGGCTTCTTTATTGGTTTTGCGGTCGCCGGTTATTTCCAGCTCAGCGAAAATTACCGCGCACTGTTTTTGTTCGCCACGTTAGGTAATGTCGCGGCAGTTGTGGTGACACTCTCCCGCTGGTCGATTCTGGCCGACCTCAGCACGCCGCTGAAAGAAGCCAGCCGCAGCCAGTTGTTGCGCCGGATGGCGATCGGTATAGCCATTCTGATTGTGCTGGTTCCGGTTATCCGCATGTTGCTGACGCACGCAGAATTCAGCAGTTATTTTGTGGTCGCACTGGGTATGGTGATTTTCGCGCTGATGACGCTGGTGACATTCCGCCATCGTGATGCCGGTGAACGTCGCCGCATGAAGGCATATCTGCTGCTGGCGCTCGGTTCGCTGGTTTTCTGGACCCTGTATCAGCTGGCTCCGATGGGGCTGATGCTGTTCTCTGAAAATAATATTAACCTGAATGTATACGGTATCCGCGTGGCACCGCAGTGGATCCAGAACATTAATACTGTGGTTATCGTGATCGGTGGTCCGCTGATGGCACTGTGGTTCAACCGCCTGCGTCAGCGCGGCTGGAACATTGATATTCCTGCGCAATTCTCTGCCTCATTATTTTGCATGGGACTTGGGATGCTGGTGTTACCGCTGGGGATCCATCTGGCGGGCGGCGACGGTCTGGTGGCGTTTAAATGGATTGCGATCAGCTATCTGCTGCAAAGTATCGGTGAGTTACTGATTTCCCCGATCGGTTACGCAATGATTGGCAAACTGGCTCCGCCGCGTTATCAGGGCGTCATGATGGGTTGCTGGATGATGGTGACTGGTGTGGCGTCGGTGCTGGCGAGTTACATTTCCGGGCTGATGCCGCAAAACGCAGGCAGTACACCGGTACTGACCAATCCGGGCTACAGCCAGGTGTTTAACGTGCTGGGTTGGGGGGCTGTTATCACAGGTGTGGTACTGCTGGTACTTATCCCGCTGTTGCGCCGGATGATCCACCGCGAGCCGGCGGGCGCCTGATTTATTCGCAGTATCCGACAGTCGCTTCACAAGCCCCGAATTCCGGGGCTTGTTCTTTTTTACGTCACAGGGTTGCATCACGATGATATTCAGGGAAATCTATCTGCTCACAGGAGGCTTCCCCGATGAACATTATTTTTTACCACCCTACATCTGATGCAAAACCCTGGATTGACGGCATAACAAAAAGATTACCGCAGGCCAGTATCCGCGTGTGGAATGCTGATGATCATGACCCGGCGGATTACGCGCTGGTCTGGCGGCCGCCGAGCGCTATGCTTGCGTCCCGCACTATGCTGAAAGGCATTTTCGCACTGGGGGCTGGCGTTGATGCTATCCTCACGCAGGAACAGCGCCATCCGGGCACACTGCCAGCCGGTGTGCCATTGCTGCGCCTTGAAGATACCGGCATGTCTTTGCAGATGCAGGAATATGCGCTGGCGACGGTATTACGTTATTTTCGCCGGATGGATGAATATCAGCTGTTCCAGCAACAAAAGCAGTGGCACCCGCTTGCCCCGCATTCACGCAGTGAATTCACCATTGGTGTTCTCGGTGCCGGCGTGCTCGGCAGCAGCGTGGCGAAGGCACTCGTGGACATGCAGTTTACGGTGCGCAGCTGGAGCCGCAGCGCCAAGTCACTGGAAGGTGTGGCGAGTTTCTATGGGGACGATCAACTGGCGGGGTTTGCCCGTGGCTGCAAAGTGCTGATCAATCTGTTGCCCAATACCCCGCATACCGCCGGTGTTCTCAATCATCAACTGTTCACAAATCTTTCGCATAATGCGTACCTGATTAACCTTGGCCGTGGCGGACATCTGGTGGAAGGTGATGTGTTACGCGCCCTCGACAGCGGCCAGATTGCGGCTGCCACGCTGGATGTCTTCATCGAAGAGCCGTTACCGGCCATGCACCCGTTCTGGTCGCATCCGCGTGTCAGCATTACGCCACACGTCGGTGCTGACACCTTGCCGGAGCAGGCGATGGACAGCATCGTGAGTAATATTCTGGCGATAGAAGCGGGGCGCGAGCCGACAGGCCGCGTCGATCCCGGTCGGGGTTACTGATATTCATCTGCTAACATGATAAATGCTGCGGTTATTTTTGCCGCAGCGGGAGATTTTCAAGGAGAGCACATGCCGTACCCGGTTGACTTACACATGCACACTGTTGCCAGCACACACGCCTACAGTACATTGCATGATTACATCGATGAAGCAGTACAAAAGGGCATCAGGCTGTTTGCCATCACCGATCATGGCCCTGATATGGCTGATGCGCCGCATTACTGGCATTTTATGAATATGCGGGTGTGGCCGCGTCTGGTGAATGGCATCGGCATTCTGCGCGGTATTGAATCGAACATTAAGAATATTCATGGCGATATCGATTGCACCGGCCCGATGCTCAAAGAAATTGACGTGATTATCGCCGGTTTCCATGAGCCGGTGATGCAGCCTGTCGATAAAGAAACCCATACCGCGGCGGTGATTGCGGCAATGGCGGGAGGTGAAGTGCATATTATTTCGCATCCGGGCAACCCGAAATACCCGATTGATATTCCGGCGGTGGCAGCCGCTGCCGCAAAATATAATGTGGCCCTGGAGCTGAATAATTCGTCGTTCATCCATTCGCGTGTGGGCAGTGAACCCAATTGTCGCGCCATTGCGCTGGCCGTAAAAGAAGCCGGTGGCTGGCTGGCGCTGGGGTCGGATTCGCATATCGCCTATTCGCTCGGTGGCTTTGAACATTGTGAGCGTATTCTGCGCGAAATTGATTTTCCGCAAGACCGTATTCTTAACGTCAGCCCGCGTCGTTTCCTCGATTTTCTTGAGGCCCGTGGCCGTGCGCCCATTGCTGAATTAAGCGAACTGTGACATTGTCGCGGCCAACGTGCGGGTGATAAACCCTTTTCATTGTCTGATCAGGTTACTGTTATGAATGAATTTTCGATTGTCTGCCGCGTGCTGGGCACCTTATTTTATCGCCAGCCGCAGGATCCGTTACTGGTTCCGCTGTTTGGTCTGATTCAGGATGGGAAGCTGCGTGAACACTGGCCGCTGGAACAGGATGCGTTGCTGATCCGCTTACAGGAAAGTGCCAGTCCGGAAGCACTGGCCGCTGAATTTAACCGTCTGTTTGTCGGTTCAGAATGCGCAGTTTCGCCATTCCGCAGTGATTATGTTGAGGGCGCAAATGAAATGGATGTGCGCACATTCCTGCAACAGCGCGGAATGCCTTTAGGTGAAACACCTGCCGATCATTTTGGTGGCATGTTACTGGCCGCGTCCTGGCTGGAAGATCAGTCGCAGCAGGATGAAGTGGGTGCGCAAATCGCGCTGTTCGATGAATTGCTTTTCCCGTGGTGCGGTAAATTCCTCGGTAAAGTGGAAGCGCATGCGACCAGCGGTTTTTATCGTACCTTGTCTGAAATCAGCCGCGAAGCCTTGCAGGTCATGCGTGATGAATTGCAGGAACAGTTGCCACCCGATCTGGATGACGCTGAAGAAGACGATCAGTAACCCCTGGCGAAGAACATAAAAAACCCGGCGGTGGGTCATCACGCCGGGTTTTTTATGGTGACTCTTTAGCTGAAATTAATCAGTGAAGGGGATGACGAGTTGCCCCGGTTTCACTTCTATCCCTTTCGCCAGTTTCTTCGCCATCGCCTCGCCTTTACTGTGATCGCCATTAAGCACATAAGCCGGACGCTGGTTGAAATAGGCGTTCAGTGAATTGTTCAGGTATGGCATCAGACCTTTCATCACGTTATCCATTTTTTCAGGCTTGATGGTGTAATCCGTCACCTGCATATCCCGCAGGAAAATAGCGCCTTTTTCGCGGTCATAAGAAGGATTCGCTTTCAGGGTCAGGTGCATATCGGCTTTTTGCGGCCCGAACAGTGAGGAGATATCGACATGTGCATCCCCGGTCAGTGTCACGACGCCGGGTTCAGCGCGGCCGATCTGGCTGCTGAGATTGGTCAGCACCAGTTTGGCATCCACCAGGCCAGGAACACCCAACTGTTTTTCAAATTTGTTGTTTTTTTGCAGGTAATCATTCACCTGCTGCTCACTGATGGTGTACTGCGTCAGCTGATTACAGCCTGCCAGCAGGCTGGCGCAAATCAGTGCGGCGGCTCCTATAAATCGCTTTGTCATTCTTCCCTCATTACGTAAAAACTATTTTCTCAGCATGACCGCAATGCGGTATCGCGCCAATCAGACAACGCTGATTAGCCTAAGTGCTGAACGAGGGGAAGAAAAGGAAAAATAGCCGGAAGCGCACTTCCGGCTGCAAAGGCTTAACTTGCTAAGCGTGTTAATAAGTTAACCTGGGTCTGCTTGGCCATATTATCGCGATAGGCCTGAACCCGCGAAGGCCAGTCAATACCCTGAACGATCGACAGTGAACGCAGCAACGGCCACAGATTAATATCATCCTCGGAAAGCTCACCGTTCACGGCGTTAGGCTCAACGATCAGTTTGTCGAGTGCGCGCAGATCCTGACTGATTTTTTTCACCAGCCCCTCAGAATGCTGCAGATGCTCCTCAAAACTGCCGCTGGCGGCCTGCTTTTTATCAGAGAAATATTTACGTGCTGCCGGCGTGGAGAATTCTTCCAGCGGCGCGGCGGCAAAGCGTGGCAGTAGCAGACGGCCGGTATAGTCGGACACCTGCCGCAGCCAGGCGGCAATTGACGCATTCAGCGGCCCGGTCAGCAGGGGTTTACCGTCACTTTTGTCGATGTAGTGCACGATGTCCATACTCTCAGGCATGAAGCCGCCATCCTCTTTTTGCAGGATGGGCACCATTTTTTTACCGACCATTGATACGGGTGTTTTTTCATCATCATTGAGCAGCACCTTGATCTCAACGGGGATGTTCTTCAAACCGAAAATCATGCGGGCTTTCACGCAGAAAGGGCAATGTTCGTAAATGTAAAGTCTCATAGTACTTAGCTCCTGTTATCGCCGGCGGTGACCTGTAGGGTGCATGAAAACTGCCGGATGTAGGTTCAGATTCTTCCCGATTTCCCGATATAGTAAAGCCAGTATGGTTACAGATGTCAGTGAGATCAAACCGCGCTGGCGAAAGCGCGGTGTGAATGACAGGGATCAGTTGCCGCTGAGCATGGCGGGTTCGATGCGGCGCAGGTTGAACTGCCAGTACAAACCGGTGAGGGTGATAAAGCCGACAACGCCGAGTAATAACCACGGCAGTTCGGGCAATGCGAGCGCACGGCCGGTGTCGTACATCCAGCCGCCACCGGTATAACCGATCACGCCGCCGAGAGCCAGCCCGAGACGGCTGAAGCCCATGTAGCTGCCACGCGCGCGGGCATCGGCCAGAGAGGCACCGAGGGTTTCACGGGCCGGTTCAGCAATGATGGAGCCGATGTAGAAAAAGCCAATCAGCAACAATAGCGGGTTGATTGAGGTGACCAGCCCGACCGGCAGCAGGCTCAGTGTCATGATCAGCAGACCGAACATCAGGCGCTGCTCAAGACGGAAACGTTTTTCACTCCAGCGGGCAATCGGATATAACAGCGTCAGCGACAGCACGGCTTCGATGGCGTACATCCATTTCACCGCTGACGGACTGCCTGCGACATCATTGACCGCAATCGGCAGCATCAGCATCACCTGAACAGTCAGCATGTAATAACCGGTGAGCGTGAGGACGTAGGCCAGAAAACGGCGGTCACGCAATACGCGCATCATGCCTTCGCGCATCGGTGTACGCAGGGTGGAAATGCGGTAAGCCGGTAACAGCCAGGCGTTGCAGGCAGCGGCCAGACAGAAGATTGCGGCTCCGGTCCAGCAAACGTAATGGAAATCATATTGCAGCAGCCAGCTGCCGATCAGGGCGCCAATAACGGCGCCTGCGCTGTCCTGCATCATCATCAGAGAAAAGAAACGGCTGCGTTCATGCGGACGGGTCAGTTTGATCACCAGCGCGGTGCGTGGTGGATCAAATAACGTGCCGCCAAGGCCGGAAAGAATACAGGAGCAGACCAGGATCCACGGTTGATCGGCCATCGCCATCGCGGCAAATCCTGCAGCACGCAATAACATGCCGCTGATAATCATGGGTTTCGCCCCGAACCGGTCAGCAATCGCCCCGCCAAAAATGCCTAATCCCTGTTGCGTAAGCTGACGAACGCCGAGCGCCAGACCGACGGCCATTGCTGCCCAGCCAAGCTGATCGACAAATCGGATCGAGATCAACGGAAAAACCACGAAAAAGCCTAAAATCACCAGCGCGTTGTCTAATAACAGAAAATACTTACCCAAGCTCCGAGCTTGTGATACCAGAGACATGCTTCACCATGAGCGATTATATGTATCCTGTCCGGCAGATACAGAAAGGAGAAAAGACCGTTCCAGTCTGAACCGGAAACAGGCATTTAGATAGGGCGCTATTGATAATATTTTTTTATCGTCAAGCCGCGTTCTGACTGGCAGAATTAGCGATGATCTGTCGTTTCCTATAAATTCTATTTATCGACCCATGCGGAATGTGGAGGGAAGGGATGTTTGGCTACAAATCTGCCGTGCCAAAGGTACGGCTTACCACTGACCGGATGGTCCTGCGCCTGGTTCATGATCGTGATGCACACCGGCTGGCTGAATACTACGCTGAGAACCGCGCGTTTCTGAAACCGTGGGAACCGGTCAGGGATGAAAGCCATTGTTATCCCTCAGGCTGGCAGGCGCGTCTGGGGCTGATTACCGAGATGCAAAAACAGGGCAGTGCATATTATTTTATTCTGCTCGACCCTGATGAAAATCGCGTTATGGGAGTGGCGAACTTCAGCAACGTGCTGCGCGGTTCTTTCCATGCCTGTTTCCTCGGGTATTCTCTTGGACAGGAGTGGCAAGGCAAAGGCCTGATGCAGGAAGCGTTGCAGTCCCTGATCCGCTATATGCAACGCCAGCAAAAAATGCACCGCATCATGGCCAATTACATGCCGCACAATAAACGCAGTGGTCAGCTGCTCGAACGTCTCGGTTTTGAACGCGAAGGTTATGCCAAAGACTATCTGCTGATTGACGGCAAATGGCAGGATCACGTGCTGACAGCATTAACCTGGCACGAATGGACACCCCCGTCCCGATAAGGAGAGCACGATGAAACACGAACTCAGCGCCCGCGAGGCCCGTGTCGTGGGCTGTTTGCTGGAAAAACAACTCACTACGCCAGAACAGTATCCGATGACACTTAACGGCCTGACGACGGCCTGCAATCAGAAAACCAACCGTGAGCCGGTAATGGAACTGAGTGAAAGTGACGTTCAGCAAACGCTGGATTTACTGCTGCGTAAACACATCATCCGTACCCTGAGCGGCTCACGTACCATGAAGTATGAGCACCGCTTTTGTAATTCCGAATTCGGTAATCTTAAATTTTCTCCGCAGGAAGTGGCGGTTGTCACCACGCTGTTATTGCGTGGCGCACAAACGCCGGGCGAGCTGCGAACCCGCACTAACCGTCTGCATGATTTCTCAGACGTCGCTGAAGTTGAGCAAACGCTGACTGAACTGACAAACCGTGAAGACGGCCCGTTCTGCGTGCGTCTGGCGCGTGAACCGGGTAAGCGTGAAAGCCGTTATATGCATCTGTTCAGCGGAGAAGTCAGCAACGTGGCCAGCAGCGCTGAAGAACCGCCGTTCAGCGCTGCGCCGGAAAGCGCTGATCTCGCCGCGCGCGTGGAAACGCTGGAAGCCGACGTTGCGGAGCTGAAACAGCGTCTGGAAAATTTGTTGCAGCATCTGGCCGATTAATGAAAAGGAGCGTGCGGTGAGTAAATTACGTATCGGAGTGATCGGGCTGGGTGGTATCGCGCAAAAAGCATATCTGCCGGTGCTCAGTCATGCCCAAAACTGGACGCTGGTGGGCGGTTTTTCGCCTAATCAGCAAAAAGCACAGGCCGTTTGCGACAGTTACCGCATGGCGAATTTTTCGCGCATGGATGAACTGGCGGGGCAGTGTGATGCCGTTTTTGTGCACAGCAGTACCGCCAGCCACTTTGAGGTGGTTAGTCAACTGCTGGCGCAGGGTGTGCATGTGTATGTAGATAAACCGCTGGCCGCTGAACTTAAGCAGGCCGAGCAGCTGGTTGAACAGGCTGACAAAGTGGGCAAAACGCTGATGGTCGGCTTCAACCGCCGCTTTGCGCCGCTGTACCGCCAGTTAAAACAACAGATGCAAAATCCGGCGTCCGTGCGCATGGACAAACACCGGACCGACAGCGTCGGGCCAAATGACCTGCGTTTCACCTTGCTGGACGATTATCTGCACGTGGTGGATACCGCGCTGTGGCTTGCGGGTGGCAATGCCAGCCTGGAAAGCGGTCTGATTCAGATTAACGAAGCCAATCAGATGTTGTACGGCGAACATCATTTCCTCTGTGGCGAGACGCTGGTGACGACATCAATGCACCGCCGGGCAGGGACTTTCCGTGAGAGCGTGCAGGCAGTGGCTGACGGCGCAGTCTATCAGCTGGATAATATGCAAATCTGGCGGGAAGAACAGCAGGATACTCTCACACAACTGCCGGTACCGGGCTGGCAAAGTACGCTGGCGCAGCGCGGATTTGTCGGTGCCATTGAACACTTCGTGTCCTGCGTGAGTAACCAGACGGCGCCGGAAACCAGCGGCGAGCAGGCAATTTATGCGCAGGCAATGATCGGCAAAATTCTGGATTCTTAACCTGAATTCTTAACAGGAAAACCGCGCGGGATGGCACGGTTAACACTCTATAACAACATAAAACAACTGCCGGTGGCTATTGTATGGCGGATGCGTAGACTAAGCGCATCTTTGAGCCATGCGGGTTCCTCTTTCACGTTGCTGATGCAGCCGTGATGGTTTAACTATTTGATATACATGTAAACCGGTAAACAAGAAAGCGACATGAATCTACTTAAATCTTTGGCAGCCGTCAGTTCTATGACGATGTTTTCACGTGTATTAGGTTTTGCCCGCGATGCCATTGTGGCTCGTGTATTTGGCGCCGGAATGGTCACCGACGCCTTTTTTGTGGCGTTTAAACTCCCGAATTTATTGCGCCGTATTTTTGCAGAAGGTGCATTCTCACAGGCCTTTGTGCCGATTCTGGCTGAGTACAAAACTCAGCAGGGCGAAGAGGCCACCCGCACCTTTATTGCCTATGTCTCGGGATTACTGACGCTGGTTCTGGCGATTGTCACCGTGTTGGGCATGATCGCAGCCCCTTGGGTAATTTATATTACTGCCCCGGGCTTTGTGGATTCTCCTGACAAATTTGCCCTCACCAGTTCGCTGCTGCGGATCACCTTCCCGTATATCCTGCTGATTTCCCTGGCATCCCTGGTCGGGGCGATACTGAACACCTGGAACCGATTTTCGATCCCGGCTTTTGCGCCGACCTTCCTGAACGTCAGCATGATTGGTTTTGCATTGTTTGCTGCGCCGTATTTCCACCCGCCGGTGCTGGCACTGGCCTGGGCTGTGGTGGCCGGGGGAGTGCTGCAACTGGGTTATCAGCTTCCGCATTTGAAGAAAATCGGCATGCTGGTATTGCCTCGTCTGAATCTGAAAGATGCCGGTGTGTGGCGTGTGATGCGTCAGATGGGGCCTGCTATCTTAGGTGTCTCTGTCAGCCAGATTTCACTGATTATCAATACCATCTTCGCATCGTTTCTGGTCTCCGGTTCTGTGTCATGGATGTATTACGCTGACCGTCTGATGGAGTTTCCTTCCGGTGTACTGGGCGTGGCGCTCGGCACTATTCTGCTGCCTTCACTGGCGCGAAGCTTCTCCAGCGGTAATCATGGTGAATATAATCGCCTGATGGACTGGGGCTTGCGTCTGTGTTTCCTGCTGGCGCTGCCAAGTTCTGTCGCGCTGGGTATTCTGGCTAAACCGCTTACGGTGGCATTATTCCAGTATGGCAAATTCAGCGCATTTGATGCTTCGATGACGCAACGTGCGCTGGTGGCCTATTCCGTCGGACTGATGGGACTGATCGTGGTGAAAGTGCTGGCACCGGGCTTTTATTCGCGTCAGGACATCAAAACACCGGTGAAAATTGCCATCATTACGTTACTGATGACGCAGGTCATGAACCTGGCCTTTATCGGGCCACTCAAACACGCGGGGCTTTCCCTGTCGATCGGGCTGGCCGCCTGTCTGAATGCCTCCCTGCTTTACTGGCAACTGCGTAAGCAGGATATCTTTCAGCCGCAGCCTGGCTGGAGAGTGTTCCTGATCAAGCTGATCGTGGCAGTGGTTGCGATGTCAGCCGCATTGCTCGGCATGATGTGGCTGATGCCTGCATGGGATGTGGGCGGAATGGCGTATCGTCTGGCACGTCTGGCGGCAGTGGTCGCTGTCGGGGTGGTGGCTTACTTTGCGGTGCTTGGCCTGCTGGGCTTTAGGGTGAAAGAGTTTGCCCGCAAGCTGGACTGATTAACGCAGATTTCAGAAACACAAAAGGGCGCCTGAGCGCCCTTTTTTAATATCCACAGCCGTGAGTTACATACGTTCTACGGTTTCGATACCCAGCGTATCCAGACCGGTTTTCAGCGTGCGTTGTGTCAGCAGCGCCAGTTTCAGACGGCTGTTGCGACTGGTTTCATCTTCTGCATTCAGGATCGGGCAATGTTCGTAGAAGCTGGAGAACAGGCCTGCCACATCGTACAGATAGGCACACATGGTGTGCGGTGTGCCTTCACGGGCAACAACCGTCAGCACTTCTTCGAACTGCAACAAACGGGTTGCCAGCGCCGCTTCGCGTTCTTCGCTTAGCACAACCGGCCGGGTCAGGCTGTTTACGTCAATATCGGCACGTTTAAAGACAGACGCCACACGGGTATAAGCATATTGCATGTAAGGTGCCGTGTTGCCTTCAAACGCCAGCATGTTATCCCAGTCGAAGATGTAATCAGTGGTACGGCTTTTTGACAGGTCAGCATATTTGATGGCGCCGATACCGACGGCATTCACCAGTTTTTCCAGTTCAGCGGTGTCTTTCATTTCCGGATTCTTTTCCGTGATCAGCTTACGTGCGCGATCAATGGCTTCATCCAGCAAATCGGACAGCTTCACCGTGCCGCCTGAACGGGTTTTGAACGGCTTGCCGTCTTTACCCAGCATCATGCCGAACATGTGGTGTTCGAGTGCCACGGAATCCGGCACATAACCCGCTTTACGGGCGATGGTCCACGCCTGCATCAGGTGCTGATGTTGACGGGAGTCGATGTAATACAACACGCGATCAGCACCGAGAGTTTCGTAGCGGTATTTCGCGCAGGCGATATCGGTAGTGGTGTAGAGGTAGCCGCCATCTTTTTTACGGATGATGACGCCCATCGGATCGCCTTCTTTATTTTTATATTCATCCAGATAAACAACAACAGCCCCTTCGCTGTCGACGGCCAGACCTTTGGCCTGCAGATCAGAAACGATGCCCGGCAGCATGCTGTTGTACAGGCTTTCACCCATCACATCGTCTTCGGTCAGGGTGACGTTCAGGCGATTGTAGGTGAGCTGGTTTTGCTTCATGGTTACGTCAACCAGTTTGCGCCACATCTGCAAACAGTATTCATCGCCGCCTTGCAGCTTCACTACATAACCACGTGCGCGCTCAGCGAAGGCTGGGTCTTCATCGTAATTTTTCTTGGCCGCGCGGTAAAATTCTTCCAGATCCGCCAGATTCATATCACCGGCATTTTCGTTTTGCACTTTTTCCAGGTAGGCAATCAGCATGCCGAACTGTGTGCCCCAGTCGCCAACGTGGTTAGCGCGGATCACTTTATGGCCAAGGAATTCATTGGTGCGTACGGCAGCGTCACCGATGATGGTGGAGCGGATATGGCCAACGTGCATTTCTTTCGCTACGTTTGGCGCGGAATAGTCGATAACGATAGTTTGGGGTTCAACCGGTGCGATGCCCAGTTTTTCATCGCTCAGCGCGTGGTCTACCTGCGCGGCAACAAAAGCAGGATCCAGGAAGATATTGATAAAACCCGGTCCGGCAATTTCAACTTTGTTGGCAATCCCGCTCAGATCTAACAGTTCAACGACTTTCTCTGCCAGTTGTCGCGGTGGCATGCCGAGTTTTTTTGCCACGGACATAACACCATTAGCCTGATAGTCGCCAAACTGAGCTTTAGCGGACTGACGGACTTGCGCTTCGCTGTCGGCTGAGGCGCCTGCAGCGATCAGCGCCTGGCTGACTTTATCTGAAAGAAGTGACTGAATATTCACCGAAGTACCTTTATTTAGGAATGTGGTTGTTTGCTGTTCATCCCAATGCGGACGAACCTAAAATGATGCGTGTTTATATCATATTCGCCCTGCGACGTCAGTATCACCGCGCGTCCGGGCTGAGGAAAGCGCGATTGTGCGGCCTGTCTCTGGCAACCGGATGAAAGGCTGTGTAAATTACCCGCCCCTGAAGATTCGTAAACTGAAACAAGATAGGATGGCCGCCATGAACCATGTGCCGGAGTTACAGGATTTAGCTGATGATTTACCGCGCTTTGTCGGCGTACTGACGGCGTTCGCCGCAAAGTTACATATCAATCTGAGCGAGTTTCACGCGGATCATATTTCAGTGCGTTGTCATCAGAACACCACGGCGGAACGCTGGAAAGCCGGGCTGGAACAGTGTGGCAGCCTGCTGAATGAAACCCTGATTAACGGACGGCCAATTTGTCTGTTCTCACTGAACGAACCTGTGCAGGTCGGGCCGCTGAGTATTGATCTGATCGAGTTGCCTTATCCCGGCGATAAACGTTATCCGCACGAAGGTTGGGAACATATTGAAATTGTCCTGCCGGGGGCTGAAGACGAATTATATACACGGGCGCTGGCGCTGATTGCCGATGAAGCGTTGATGACGCCCGGTGTTAAGCTGAAACAAAGTGCGCCAAAAGGGGAAAACGAGCGTTTGCCTAATCCGACGCTGGCAGTCACCGACGGATCTGTGACCATCAAATTTCACCCGCACAGCCTGCGGGCGATTGTCGCCAGCGAAAGGGATGAGGCTTAACGGTGCAGCGCCAGTAAGGCGGCATCCATGCGATCCAGCGCGTTTTCCAGTAATGCGCGCTGGCAGCCCAGATTGATACGTACGTAAGCCGGTGCGCCAAAATCGGCTCCGCCTGAGAAACCAACACCGGCTTCGACAAAGAAACGGTAAGGATCCTGCACCGGCAGTGCGCTGGCATCAATCCAGCCAAGGTAGGTGCCTTCCGGTGCCAGCATGCGTAAGCCCGGCATCGCGTTGATTCTGGTCGTCGCCAGTTCGCGGTTACCCCGCAGATAACTGAGCTGCGCGTTAAGCCATTCTTCGCCATCGCGATAAGCTGCGGTTGCCGCAACATACGCCAGAATGTTGACGTGCGGCATAATGCCTTTACTGGCTTCAAGGAATTTCCGGCGCAGTTCCGGGTCAGGGATAATCGCCATCGACGCGCCCAGACCGGCCAGGTTGAAAGTTTTGGACGGCGACATGAGTGTGATCGAACGCTGCTCAGCATCGGCATTGAGGGAAGCAAACGGGATATGTTTCAGGCCCGGCTCGAGGATCAGATCACAATGAATTTCATCCGAACATACCACCAGATCGTGACGTTGGGCGAAGGCCAGTTGTTCGAGTAATTCCTCGCGACGATACACTGTGCCACCGGGGTTATAGGGGTTGCAGAGCATCAGCAGCTTTTCGCTGCCATCGAGTACGTTTTCGGCACTGGAAAAATCGGCCACCCAGCGCTGTTGCTGTTCAGTTACATTAATGTATTTAAACTGACGGCCTTCAGACTGAGCCGCCTGCATAAATGGCGGATAAATGGGCATTGGCATCAGACTGGAATTTTGCTGTGCCACGTTGGCGCGAACGGCGACGTTTAATCCGCACACCAGACCCGGTAGCCAGACAATCCATTCGGGCTTAATTGTCCATTCGTAGCGATCCACCAGACGTTTTACCAATAAATCAACCAGTTCCGGCGGTGTAAAACCATATCCGAAGACGCCTTCTGCAACGCGTTGCTGCAACTCTTTGATAACCTGTGGTGGTGAAGTAAAGTCGGTATCGGCCACCCAGAGCGGGATCACATCCTGATTATTGTATTTATTCCACTTAACGCTATCACTGTGACTGCGGTCTACCCATAAATCAAAATTGAGTGTCATAGTTAGCTTTCCTAAGCAAGCAGGTTGGGCGGGGATGCTCATCTCAAAGCCTACGCGACATGGCCGGTTACAGACAAGTGTTGTAGCATAATGCCGTAAACAGGAGAGATCACATGACTAAATTAGAAGTGTGTTGTTACAGCGTTGATTGTGCGTTGACAGCAGAACAGGCCGGGGCCGATCGTGTTGAATTGTGCGCCAGTCAGGCTGACGGCGGCATTACGCCGAGTTACGGCACTCTCCTTCTGGCGAGGGAAAAAGTGACCATCCCTGTACACCCGATTGTCCGTCCAAGGGGGGGTGACTTTTGCTACAGCCGAAGTGAATTTGAGGTGTTGAAAAGTGATATTGCCTGTATTCGCGATCTTGGTTATCCGGGGCTGGTTGTCGGCATGCTGGACGCGGAAGGGCACATAGATATGGCGAGAATGTGGGAAGTGATGGCGCTGTGCGGTGATATGGCCGTGACATTCCATCGTGCATTCGACATGTGTCTGAATCCGAAGATTGCACTGGAGCAATTGACTCAGTTAGGGGTGGCGCGCATTCTGACTTCCGGACAACAACAAAATGCCGAAGTCGGTTTACCGATGCTACGGGAACTGAATCAGCTAACGCGTGGTCCAATCATTATGGCTGGCGCGGGTGTGCGCCTGACGAATTTGCAGAAGTTCGTTGATATCGGGCTGAGCGAGTTACACAGCTCAGCAGGACGTCAGGTTAAATCCGCCATGCGCTACCGTAAAGCCGGTGTCACGATGAGCTCTGACACGGACTTTGATGAATTCAGTCGTTATTGCGTGGACGGCGATATTGTTGCCGCAATGAAAAGTACATTGCAGTTTGACGATGAAATATCCCGCACGGCGTGATAAATAAAAATTTAACCGGGTCACACGACCCTTATTGCGTCGCCCTGCGCAAGTACCAGGCCCCGTCATATTGGCGGGGCTTTTTTTATGCTCTTAAAAGCACTTGCAGAGGCGCTTTTTCTGACGGGCAAAACACTTCAGCCCCAGGTCAGCAGCGCCACACCGAACATTCCTGCTTTCACCACCAGGCACATCACAAAAAGACCTAAAACAATAACGGCGCGGTCCATGAGGAATCGAATTCTTCTGCGCATTGATTTCTCCACGAAATACTCGCGTACTGATAAATTGATCTGGACGAACTTATACACGAGATGCCAGGGATCAATCCAATGATAAAGCGTTAAAATGCGAAGCTTTACAAAGGGCTGTGGCAGACAGGGGGAGACTACTTCTCGTAAAAGTTTTTTATTTTTATCGCGACGTCAATATTTGCCCAGTGTAATTCGTTTTCCTGGTGCAGGCTGCTGCTGCCATCTTCCCAGGAAACGTAATACGACACGATGTTGTGCTCTGATTCAAAGGTATTCATCACGGTGCCTTTGATATCACCTGATACGTGTTTAACGATGCTGCCTTTTGGGAACTTCATACTTCCTCCCGTAACGCGAAAGACGATCTTTGTCATCACAACCGATAGCCTTCTGAAAGGTTAGACCTTTTTACTGCAGGATGTACAGCGTAACGCGACTGAAAGTGTGGGTTAAGTGCGGGCAATAACCTCCGGCAGACAGGGGACTGGCTGACGAAGGTGAGAGGAAATTACGGCTTGCGGGCGATGAGCAAGGCGCGGCGCGGTGCCGGATAGCCTTCAATGGTTTTGGTCGGATCCTGCGGATCGAGGAATTCAGCCAGAGATTCGCTGGTCATCCAGTCGGTACGGCGTTGTTCTTCACATGTCGTGACGCTGACATCTGCAATACGCACATCGACAAAGCCGCATTTAATCAGCCAGTTTTTCAGGGCTGGTGCGGAAGGGATAAAATAGATATTCCCCATCTGTGCGTAACGGTCACCCGGTACCAGAACCTGTTCACTATCCCCTTCGACAACCAGTGTTTCCAGCACCAGTTCCCCTTCACTGACCAGCTGATTTTTCAGTTGCAGAAGATGATCTAAGGGTGAACGACGATGATACAGCACGCCCATAGAGAAAACGGTGTCAAACGCATTCAGCTCGGGTAATTGTTCGATGCCCAGCGGCAGTAAATGCGCACGCTGATCGCCGCCCAGTAATTTACGCACCGCCTCGAACTGACACAGGAAAAGCTGCATCGGGTCGATACCCACGGCAAGATGGGCGCCTGCGCCAATCATGCGCCACATATGATAACCGCTGCCGCAGCCGACATCTAAAATCGTCCGCCCGACAAGGGATGAAATATGCGGCAGAACCCGATCCCATTTCCAGTCTGAACGCCATTCGGTATTGATTTCAACGTCGTACAGTGAAAACGGACCTTTACGCCATGGCATCATGTTGCGCAGCAGGTTTTCAATGCCTTCGCGCTGGCCTGCAGGCAACGGCATTTCCATACCTGCGCTGACGCCGTGCAGTAAATCCAGACGCTCGGGTTGCAGCAACGGCAGGCGGTCTACGGAGTTAAACCACAGTTTAAATTTGCCGTGCAGGGATTCTTTCTGCCACGCGGTTAGCTGTGAGGGCAGGGTATTGAGCCACGGACTCAGCGGCCCTTTAGCGATGACGCGATAAAAATCACCAAAATCAATCATTCTGCATCTCCGGCTTTCAGTGCAATCAGTGAGCCGAAATTAAAACACTGGAACCAGACTTCCGTGTGCTGGAAACCGGCCTGATGCAAACGGGCTTTATGGGTTTCAACGGAATCCGTCAGCATAACGTTTTCGAGCATGCTGCGTTTCTGGCTGATTTCCAGCTCGCTGTAGCCGTTTGCACGCTTGAAGTCGTGATGCATATTGAACAACAGTTCGCCGACGTCTTTGTCTTCAAAGCTGAATTTTTCTGACAGCACCAGCGCCGCACCTGGTCGCATTCCCTGATACACCTGATTGAGCAGACGCTGACGGTCTGCCGGTTCGAGGAATTGCAGGGTAAAGTTGAGCACCACCATGGAGGCGTTTTCCAGCCCGATATCCAGAATATCGGATTCAATCACGCTCACCGGCGTATCTGCACGGAAAGCGTCAATGTGGCGGCGGCAGCGTTCCACCATGGCGGGGGAGTTATCGACAGCAATAATTTGGCAGCCCGGCACCTTAATGTTACGACGCATCGACAGCGTGGCAGCACCCAGTGAACAACCCAGATCATAGACATTGGAGTCGGGCTGAACAAAGCGCTCCGCGAGCATGCCAATCATCGAAATAATGTTGGAATAGCCCGGGACAGAGCGTTGGATCATGTCGGGGAAAACTTCCGCGACGCGTTCATCGAACGTCCAGTCGCCAAGCTTATCTATTGGTGCAGAAAACAATCTATCGTGGTTTGCCATAGCGGTGAGTCAGGCCAAAAAGAATGTGGGTAAAAAGTTGAGGGCAGATTTTAGCAGATACTGGCGCAGGCAGATACCTGCGCGCCTTGGAGTTGTTTCAAAAGGACATCAAATTTATCGGGTAATGGCACAGTAATCAGTCAAAGTTCAAAAACTGTGACCATGGCAGATAAATAATATTGACCACGACCATCAGGACCAGCGAAATATAAGTGGCAGCCATGCCATTACGGCGCCAGGCAAATTCGCGGTTTTTGAGCCCGTAATAATGAAATAACCGGCCGAGGATCAGTAACAGGCCGCAGGCATGTACTGTCCAGATTGCCGCGCCGTTCATTTCCATATACAGCAACAGTAAACAGCCGATCGGCAGATATTCTACGGCGTTGCCGTGTACGCGGATGGCCGTTTGTAATTCATAGGATCCGCCGTCACCGGTGGCGATACGGTATTGCATCCGCAAACGGACAACATCGAAAGAGAGTTTGATTAAAAGTATGGCGGCAAGCACGACATATAACGCGCTAATCATGATGACTTCCTTGGTTATTCCCTGTTTTCCGGCGGAACGGCACTGATTTTCCGCTGCGTCACTATGATAACGGGATGACGTAAAACTGTCGTCAGAAAAACATGAATATTCTCAGAACAACGTGTCCTGTTCCGGCCAGTCCGGTGCGGGCTGAACCGAAGGAATATGCTGGCGCAGATCCTGCCACAGGCTGCGTGCCTGCTGGGGGGCGTCGGAACAATCAGGCGTATGAATGAACAGGTACGGCGACAATCCTTGTGATTGCCAGTCGCTGAGTTTGGTGATCCACTGACCGAACAGCGGGCGGTTCGCTTCGAGACTGTCGCCACCGATAAAGCGGACAATTGGCCGGGTGGATGTCGCCAGTGCATGCAGCGGCAAAACGGGTTTTTTACGTTTGGCTTCAAGCACCGCGTGTGTTTCGGATGTAGAGCTATGAACCGGGCGGCTGTCGAGGATCGCACGGTTAATGCCGCGCTGATGTAACCCCTGATTCAGTGCACGTTCCGCCTCGCCTTTTTTGAAGAAATCCGGATGGCGAACTTCGACGCCATAATCGAAACCGGCGGGCAGGGCATCCAGGAACTGCCATAAGCGGTCAAGATGGACAGGCGCGAACGCTGCCGGAAGTTGCAGCCAGAGTTGCCCGGTGCGTCCGCCAAGCGGTTCAAGCGTGCGGTAAAACATACTGACGTCTTCCTGACAATTCGTCAGTGCCGCTTTATGGCTGATGTCGGAAGGAAATTTGAAACAAAAGCGGAAAGATTCAGGTGTCATATCACGCCAGCGCATCACCACTTCCTGTTTGGGCAGGGCGTAAAATGTCGTATTGCCTTCGACACAATTGAAGTACCGCGCGTAATCGGCCAGATCACGCAAACCTATCTTCGCCCAGGCGCTGTGGTGCCATTGCGGTAAACCAATATACATATCGGTGCTCCTTTTTTCCGGGCCGGATCCCAGGTAAAACGCCGCCTCAGCGGGCGGCGTTCAGGCATGGAAATCAGGGTAACGTTACGCTGGCAACGCGGCAAGCACTTCGGCGGTGGAACGGACACGGCTGATACGCGGGAAAATAAACTGCATACTCGACTGATGATGATCATTATTGTGCGCGCTGCACGCATCTTCTGCGATCACCAGTTCATAGCCATGTTCCCAGGCATTACGGGCCGTTGATTCCACGCCGATATTGGTGGAAATACCGGCCAGTACGATGCTTTTAATGCCACGGCGACGCAGTTGTAAATCCAGGTCGGTGCCGTAAAACGCGCCCCATTGACGTTTGATCACCAGCAAATCGCTGTCGGTAACGTTCAGCTGTTCCGGGAATTCCCACCAGCTTGCCGGTAAACCGCCTTCCGGTGCGACAGAAGGCACATCCACCGGTTGCTTCAGCGCTTCGTCAAAGGAGTCAGACCAGCCTACGCGTACCATCACCACTGGCGCACCGAGTTGACGGAAACGGTTGGCCAGTTCAGTCGCGTTGTCCAGCACCTGCTGTGCGGTGTGCGGGCCGCCCGCGAACGGTAAAATCCCTTTCTGTAAGTCGATCAGTACCAGCGCGGTCGTTTTTGGATCAAGTTTCATGCTTAGCTCCTGGTTTTCAAAATAGGTAATAAGAGAAAGGAGTGATTTACTGCGTGTACAAAGGGGATGGCGCGAGTTTATGCTAACGCGGGGGGCAAAAAGATATAATTTTGTTAAATTATGTGTAGCTAGCAACAGGCATTAATTTCCGCGCCAGCGTTGACATGTTCGTACTTATCCTTCGCCGGAAATTCCTTTATAATAGCCGCCTTTTTTCGACCTGAATAAAACCCATTCCGCGCGCTGCTGAGTTTTGCGGCGGGCGACCAGAGTCAATAACCGTTTCTGTGCCTGTGAGCCATGAGGCCGGGTAGTGGGATCAAAAGGATACCGTTATGCGTACTGTATATTGTGGAAAACTGAATGCGTCCAATGTGGGCCAGGAAGTAACATTGTGTGGCTGGGTTAACCGCCGCCGCGATTTGGGTGGTTTAATTTTCATCGATATGCGTGACCGCGAAGGCATCGTCCAGGTTTTCTTCGACCCCGATCAGGCTGAAGCCTACAAGCTGGCGTCTGAACTGCGTAACGAGTTCTGCATCCAGCTAACCGGTATTGTGCGTGCACGCCCGGAAAGCCAGTTCAACAAAGACATGGCGACCGGTGAAGTGGAAGTCTTCGCCAGCAATCTGAACATCATTAACCGTTCAGAATCGCTGCCGCTGGACTCCAACCACGTCAACACTGAAGAAGCGCGTCTGAAATACCGCTATCTTGATTTGCGTCGTCCTGAAATGGCTAACCGTCTGAAAGCACGCGCAAAAATCACCAGTTTTGTGCGCCGTTTCATGGACAGCCATGACTTCCTGGATATCGAAACTCCGATGCTGACCAAAGCCACGCCGGAAGGTGCGCGTGACTATCTGGTGCCAAGCCGTGTGCACAAAGGCAAGTTCTATGCCTTGCCGCAGTCTCCTCAGCTGTTCAAACAGCTGCTGATGATGTCCGGTTTTGACCGTTATTATCAGATCGTAAAATGCTTCCGTGATGAAGATTTACGTGCTGACCGTCAGCCTGAATTCACCCAGATCGATGTGGAAACCTCCTTCATGAGCGCTGAACAAGTGCGTGAAGTGATGGAGAAACTGGCCCGCGAACTGTGGCAGGAAGTGAAAGGCGTGGATCTGGGCGATTTCCCGGTCATGACTTTTGCAGAAGCGATGCGTCGTTACGGTTCTGATAAGCCGGACCTGCGCAACCCGATGGAAATGGTTGACGTTGCGGACCTGATGAAAAACATCGAGTTCAAAGTGTTTGCCGATCCGGCCAACGATCCGAAAGGCCGCGTGGCAGCATTACGTGTCCCTGGCGGTGCCTCCCTGAGCCGTAAACAAATCGACGAATACGCAAAATTCATCGAAATCTACGGTGCCAAAGGCCTGGCTTACATCAAAGTGAATGAGGTCGCGAAAGGCCTGGAAGGCATTCAGAGCCCGGTGGCTAAATTCCTGAATGAAGAATTGCTGTCTGCCCTGATTGAACGTACCGGTGCACAAGATGGCGACATGATCTTCTTCGGCGCAGCCAGCGCTAAGATTGTGACTGACGCCATGGGTGCACTGCGCCTTAAAGTCGGTCGTGACCTGAAAATCACCAAAGAAGACATGTGGGCTCCGCTGTGGGTGATTGACTTCCCGATGTTTGAAGACACCGATGAAGGCGGTCTGAGCGCTATGCACCACCCGTTCACTGCGCCGAAAGACATGACGGCTGAAGAGCTGGCTGCGAACCCGGTTTCTGCTATTGCTAACGCCTACGACATGGTCATCAACGGTTACGAAGTGGGCGGCGGTTCTGTGCGTATTCACCGCAGCGAAATGCAGCAGACGGTGTTCAGTATTCTGGGCATTAACGAGCACGAACAGCGCGAGAAATTCGGCTTCCTGCTCGATGCACTGAAATACGGTACGCCTCCGCACGCAGGCCTGGCATTTGGTCTGGATCGTCTGGTGATGTTGCTGACCGGAACGGATAACATCCGTGACGTAATCGCTTTCCCGAAAACGACCGCAGCGGCGTGTCTGATGACCGAAGCACCAAGTTTTGCCAACCCGGCGTCACTGCTGGAACTGGGCATTGCGGTTGTGGCTAAAAAAGAAGTGACACCCGACACAAATACAGAGAATAACTAATGAGCTATAAGCGTCCTGAGTCGATACTGTGCGTCATCTACGCCAGAAACACCGGCAGGGTGCTGATGCTTCAACGTAAGGATGACCCGGATTTCTGGCAGTCGGTGACCGGCAGTCTGGAAGACGGGGAATCCCCGAATCAAACCGTGCAGCGGGAAGTCATGGAAGAAGTCGGTATCGACATTGCAGGTGAAAACCTGCCGCTTCAGGACTGTAACCGCTGCGAGGATTTTGAAATATTTGCGCATTTGCGCCATCGCTATGCTCCCGGCGTGACCCGTAACAAAGAACATTGGTTCTGTCTGGCGTTACCCGACGAGCGTGATGTGGTTCTGACTGAACATCATGCGTACCGGTGGCTCGATAAACCGGCAGCGGCAGCGCTGACGGTCTCACCGAGCAACCAGCAGGCGATTGAAGAATTTGTAAACTATTCGGTCTGTTAAGACTTTAGACTTTTTGGAGATATTTATGGCAGGTCACAGTAAGTGGGCCAACACCAAGCACCGCAAAGCGGCGCAAGATTCTAAACGCGGCAAAATTTTCACCAAAATCATTCGTGAGCTGGTCACGGCTGCGCGTCTGGGCGGCGGTGATGCGGGTTCAAACCCACGTCTGCGTGCGGCTATCGATAAAGCGCTGTCCAACAACATGACCCGCGATACCCTGAACCGTGCTATCGCACGCGGTGTGGGCGGTGACGAAGACACCAACATGGAAACCATCATTTATGAAGGTTACGGCCCTGGTGGTTCAGCCATCATGGTGGAATGTCTGAGTGACAACCGTAACCGTACCGTGGCAGAAGTGCGTCATGCGTTCACCAAAACCGGGGGCAATCTGGGTACCGACGGTTCCGTGGCGTATCTGTTCTCCAAAAAAGGCGTGATCACTTTCGCACCGGGTCTGGATGAAGACGTGCTGATGGAAGCCGCGCTGGAAGCAGGCGCAGAAGACATCATTTCTTATGATGACGGCGCTATCGATGTGTTCACTGCCTGGGAGAATCTGGGCGAAGTGAAAGACGCGCTGGAAGCTGCCGGTTACAAAGCTGATTCCGCCGAAGTCACGATGATCCCATCGACCAAGGCGGACATGGATGCAGAAACTGCACCAAAACTGTTGCGCCTGATTGATATGCTGGAAGATTGTGACGATGTGCAGGAGGTTTACCACAACGGTGAAATCTCCGACGAGATCGCAGAAACGCTGTAATCTCTCTGCCAGCCGGTGGCTACCACCGGCTGGCTATCCTGTTGCCCCTCAGCAGTTTATACTCTCCCCAACTTTGTAAAAAACGACAACACAAGGCGTTAACTGGCTATGGCTATTATTCTGGGGATTGACCCCGGTTCGCGTATTACCGGCTATGGCATTATCCGCCAGACAGGACGTCAGCTCAGTTATCTCGGCAGCGGCTGTATCCGTACTGTCGTGGACGATATGCCGGGGCGTCTGAAACTGATTTACGCCGGTGTGTCGGAAATTATTACGCAATTTCAGCCTGATTTTTTTGCCATCGAATCGGTGTTTATGGCGAAGAATGCCGATTCTGCGTTAAAACTTGGCCAGGCGCGCGGTGCCGCCATTGTGGCCGCCGTTAATCAGGACCTGCCGGTCTTTGAGTATGCCGCGAGGCAGGTCAAACAGACCGTCGTCGGTACCGGTGCCGCAGAAAAAACGCAGGTTCAGCATATGGTGCGTTCAATCCTGAAATTACCGGCGAATCCGCAGGCAGATGCCGCCGATGCGCTGGCAATTGCGATAACACATTGTCATATGAGCCAGAATGCTATCCGGCTCAGCAGTGACAAATTACAAATGGCGCGCGGGCGTATGCGATAGCGGCGGTGCGTTCGTTGGGCTGGATATTCATCCAGCCTTTTTTATGATATAAACATCGCTGCTTTTGACCTGATAAGGAAAATGAACGTGATAGGCAGACTACGAGGCATTATTCTGGAAAAACAGCCCCCTTTGGTGCTGCTTGAAACCCAAGGCGTTGGCTATGAAGTGCATATGCCGATGACCTGTTTTTATGAATTGCCGGAACTGGGCCAGGAAGCTATCATATTCACGCAATTTATCGTCCGTGAAGATGCCCAGCTGCTCTATGGATTTAACGATAAACAAGAGCGCGCGCTGTTCCGTGAACTGATCAAAGTGAACGGAGTCGGACCCAAACTGGCGCTGGCGATCTTGTCAGGTATGTCGGCTCAGCAATTTGTCAGTGCGGTAGAAAAGGAAGAAATCACCGCATTAATTAAGTTACCGGGCGTCGGTAAGAAAACGGCAGAACGCCTGGTTGTCGAAATGAAAGACCGGTTTAAAGGATTAAACGGTGATCTATTTAACAGTCATACTGATATCACGTTACCTGCATCGTCGTCGAAAGCTCAGGAATCTGACGCCGAAGGCGAAGCCGTTGCAGCACTGATTTCCCTCGGATACAAACCCCCAGAAGCCAGCCGTATGATCAGCAAAGTTGCCAAACCGGGCGCCGAATCTGAAACGCTAATTAGAGAAGCGCTGCGCGCGGCGCTGTGAGGTAAACGATGATTGAAGCTGACCGCCTGATATCTTCTGAAGTCTTCAGTGAAGAAGAAGTCATCGACCGTGCAATCCGCCCGAAGCTGCTCAACGAATACGTCGGTCAGCCTCACGTGCGTTCGCAAATGGAAATCTTTATTCAGGCGGCCAAGCAACGCAAAGACGCGCTCGATCACCTGTTGATTTTCGGACCGCCGGGACTGGGTAAAACCACGCTGGCTAATATCGTGGCGAATGAAATGGGCGTGAATTTACGGACCACTTCAGGGCCGGTGCTGGAAAAAGCCGGTGACCTGGCCGCGATGCTGACCAACCTCGAGCCACACGATGTGCTTTTCATTGATGAAATCCACCGTCTCTCACCGGTCGTCGAAGAAATTCTGTATCCGGCGATGGAAGACTATCAACTGGATATCATGATTGGTGAAGGGCCTGCGGCACGTTCCATCAAACTTGATTTACCGCCGTTTACCCTGATTGGTGCGACGACCCGCGCCGGTTCACTGACGTCACCGTTACGTGACCGTTTCGGGATTGTGCAGCGTCTCGAGTTTTATCAGGTGGCGGATTTACAGCACATTGTCGGGCGCAGTGCGTCATGCCTTGGGCTGGAGTTGTCGGAAGAGGGCGCGCATCAGATTGCCCGCCGTTCACGCGGAACGCCGCGTATCGCCAACCGTCTGTTGCGCCGTGTGCGTGACTTTGCCGAAGTTAAAGGCGACGGCACCATCAACGGTGATGTGGCCAACGGCGCGCTGGATATGCTGGATGTCGACGCGGAAGGTTTCGATTACATGGACCGCAAACTGCTGCTGGCGATTATCGACAAGTTCACCGGCGGACCGGTCGGGCTGGATAACTTAGCGGCGGCGATCGGTGAAGAACGCGAGACGATTGAAGACGTGATCGAACCTTTCCTGATCCAGCAGGGGTTTATTCAGCGCACACCGCGCGGACGCATGGCGACCAATCATGCCTATAAGCATTTTGGTATCGTCAGAGAGACTGAGTAACAACGCTTTGTATGCATAAAAAACGGACGCTCAGGGCGTCCGTTTCGCTTTTCATCATCCGTGGTTACTGATTGACGTCGCACCGGCTGACCATCCGCCAGTCGCGGGGCAATTCCCGCACTTCGCCGGCCAGCGTGATTTTGCCACGCGCCTGAATATCCCTGCTCGACGACCCTACCTGTACCTCGACAAAACCCGGTTCGACGATACGCTTACCGGCGTTACTGGTGAAATTGAGCATATCGGTGGGGATGCTGAAACTGAGCGTTGCCGTTTGCCCGGCGTCCAGTTCAACGCGTTCGAAAGCTTTCAGTTCCTGCACCGGACGCACCAGTGATGCCACGCAGTCGCGCAGATAAACCTGCACCACTTCGCTGCCCGCTTGCTTACCGGTATTGGTCACTTGTATCTGCACCTCAATGTCGCCATTTTCGATGGCGACAGGATGCTGACTGAGCTGAAAATCATGATAACGGAACGTGGTGCCGCTCAGTCCGTAACCAAACGGATATTTTGCACCAAAGTGGAATGCAACCGGCGTACCGCCACTTTTCAGCTTGTGATTGTAATAATAGGGCATTGCACCGGCGCTTTTCGGCACGGAAAACACCAGCCTTCCGGACGGAGCCTCTTTGCCGCTGAGGATGTCGCTGATGGCGCATCCACCTTCCTGACCGGGGGCAAACGCCATAAGATATCCTGCGACTTTTTCTTCCAGCCCGCCGAGCGAATACGGCCGCCCGCCGGTCATCACCACAACGGTCGGTTTGCCGGTGGCGATGACCTCTTCCAGCAACTGCTGCTGAACGCCAGGCAACTTCAGGCTGTCAGTATCAGAACCTTCTCCTACTGTGCCGCTCTGGAACAATCCGGCCAGATCGCCGACAAATACCAGTGCGACGTCACTCTCCTGCGCCAGTTTAACCGCCTGCGGAATAAGTGCGGTGCTTTGTGAGACCGGTGAGCTTTGCATCGGGGTTCCTGCATCGCCGGGGAATACCGGCGCACCGGCGGTGCGTTTTTCGAGAATATGGCATCCTTTGGCATAACGGATATTTTGTTCACCGTAAGCGTCGCGCAAAGCCTGTAACGGCGTGATGACCTGTTCTGTCTGCGCTTGCATTTCGCTGATGATCAGATGCACCGGGAAGCTGTAACCGCTGAGTAAGGCCAGCGGATCATCTGCCGTCGGGCCTATTACCGCAATTTTCTGGCCAGATGTCGGTTTCAGCGGCAGGATGCCATTATTTTCCAGTAAGGTGATGGATCGCACAGCCGCTTTCCGGGCCAGTGCCCGTGTGGCAGGTTGCTGCAGTTGCGGCTGAAGTTCGCTGACATAAGGTTGTTCAAACAGCCCGAGACGGAATTTTTCGGTCAGTATGCGGGCAACAATTTCGTCAATCTTCACCATATCAATCAGGCCACGTGAAACGGCATCTGCCAGATGCTGCGCGCAGTCACCTTTCGGTAATTCAATATCCAGACCCGCATTAAACGATAAAGCGGCAGACTCGGCATCGTCATGGCTGACGCCGTGATGCTGATGCAGCAGACTGACGCCGCCGTAATCGGCAACAATCAGGCCGTCGAATCCCCATTGTTCACGTAAAATTTCGGTCAGCAGGAAATGATCGCTGTGGCACGGCTGTCCATCGATATCGTGATAAGCCGGCATGACGGAACCGGCATTTGCCAGTTTCACCGCCATCTCAAAGGGAAGCAGAAACGTGTCATTCAATTCGCGAAACCCCAGATGTACAGGCGCATGGTTACGCGCGCCTTCGCTGAAAGAGTGCCCGACGTAATGTTTCAGCGTTGCCAGCAGGTCACGCTTTTCACCCTGTAAGCCGCGTACATAAGCCGTTGCCATCACGCCGACCAGATACGGGTCTTCACCAAAGGTTTCTTCGGTACGTCCCCAGCGCACATCGCGTGACACATCCAGCACCGGCGCCAGCCCCTGATGACAACCTACGCTTTGCGCTTCCTCACGGATAGCGGCGGCAATCTGCTCCATTAATTGCGGATCCCAGGTTGAGGCATAGCACAGGGATGAGGGAAACAACGTGGCATCTTTACACAGCAGACCCACCAGACATTCCTCGTGGAACATCGCCGGGATGCCCAGCCTCGTTTCTTCCACCAGAGTTTTTTGCAGCCGGTTCAGCGCTTGTCTGCCTTCAGCCGGGCTCACCACGTGGGTGCCAAGCGGGCGGGTAATTTGCCCGGCACCCAGTGCCAGTTGCTGTTCCAGTCCCTGACTCTGTTTATGCCCGGCAAAGTCATCGCTCAGGTCGGTACGTTCTTTGTGATTGCCGTGGCTGTCGAGGATCAGCCAGAGCGCATGCATCTGGGCGAATTTTTCCTCCGGCGTCATACGGGCCAGAAGATCGGCGACACGGCTGGATACGGGTTGGGAAGCATCCTGATAAAGATAAGTCATCTTGCATCTCCTTGATTAATCAAAGGCCGGGAACCGCTGAGCACGGGTTCCTCTGCGCCTGCGAAAGAACGTCGCGTTGCGAGGGAGGAGGCGATAGTTTGCATTGTGCGGTTGTTGAGTTTGTAGATGAAAAGCAGGGCGGCCATCAGCAGGAATAGCGCACACGGCACCAGTGTGAACAGTGAATTAATGGTTAACATTACCGGCGCACTTTGCGTGGCACCGTTCGGCAGGTAACCGACCATACCGAGCACCCAGCCGACAATAGCTCCACCCAGTGCCAGTCCGAATTTAATGGCAAACAGCGCCGTGGAGAATACCAGCCCGTCAAGCCGCCGGCCGGTGCGGGATTCTTCATGATCTACGACGTCTGAGAACATTGTCCATTGCAACGGCGTGGTGAGGTTTTGGATAAAACTGAACACCAGATTGAGGGCGAAAATAAGGCCAATGGACGGCGAAGGAACAAAGAAAATAGCCGCGTTGCAGATCACAAAGGTCAGGATTGTCCATTGATAGGATTTAATCCGGTCGAATTTACCTAATAATTTCTCAGACAGTAAGGCACCCAATAATGAGGCGATCATACCGAAAACAATAAAATTAAATACCAGATCCGGACGGGCCAGCACATATTTCACGTAATACAGCGTGGCGGAACCCCGGATAACCACGGCGCACAGCAGCAAAATATTAAAAATAAAAACAATGCGCCATTGTGAGTTATTCCACAGCAATTTCAGGTCGCTCAGCATTGAACCGGACGTATCATTACGTGGCTGATAACGTTCCCGCGTCAGCCCGAAACAACAGAAAAATAATACGATACCTAGCAGTCCCATCAGGCTCATGGCATAGAAGTAGCCTTTCTGCGGATTACCGGCACCGAGTTTTTCCACCAGTGGCAGGGCGATCACCGTGACCACCAGGCCGCCGATAAATGACAACCCGAAGCGCCACGATTGCAGTGAATGGCGTTCGCGTGGATCGAGCGTTAACGCCCCCGGCATCGCACAATACGGCACATTGATGGCGGAATATACCAGGCTTAGTAAAGTATAAGTCACTGCTGCATAAATAATTTTACCGGTTGGCGATATATCAGGCACATAAAATGTGATCAGGCAACAGACACCAAACGGGATCGCAAACCACAGCAGCCACGGGCGGAATTTCCCGTAGCGCGTCGTGGTGCGGTCAACCAGCGCGCCGATGCAGGGATCGACACAGGCGTCCACGGCACGAACCACTAAAAATAGCGTGCCCATAATCGCGGCGGGTAAACCAAAAACATCCGTATAGAAATAAGCGAGAAACAAGGTCGCTGTTTGCCAGACCAGCGCACTGGCCATATCGCCGAGTCCGTAGCCAATCTTATCTTTCACTGAAAGAACCGGAGTGATCATCATTATTTGTTACCTGCTTTCTGTAGGGAGC
>NZ_JAFMOS010000318.1 GCF_019049755.1 Rahnella perminowiae | reverse complement strand
ACTTTTAATAACTAGAAAAAATATTAAGTAAGTAAAAAAACCAGACAGAATCTTACCTATGCATCATCACAATATTCCTAACTACCTAAGATAAATATTATGAGCGAAATATCAAAAACTGCGGTGAAAGAGCCAGCGAAAAAAGCCGGGTCAGGCAAAAAAAATCGCTGGATCTTCTTGGCACTTCCCGTGCTGGTGTCCATGCTCTTGCTGCTGGTTCCGGTGCCTGCCGGGCTTGAACCGTATGCGTGGCATTTCTTCGCCATCTTCGTGGGTGTCATTGTTGGTCTGATTTTCGAGCCATTACCGGGCGCCGTCATCGGTCTGACCGGTGTGGTGGTCATTGCCCTCTTCAGCCAGTGGTTACTTTTCAGCCCGGCTGAGCTGGCGGATCCTAAATTCAAAACCGCAGCACAGTCCTTCAAATGGGCAGTCAGTGGTTTTGGTAACTCCACCGTATGGTTAATCTTTGGCGCGTTCATGTTTGCCGCCGGTTACGATAAGACCCAGTTCGGCCGCCGTCTGGCGCTGATTCTGGTAAAATATCTTGGCCGCCGGAGCCTGACGCTGGGTTATGCCATCACGTTTGCTGACCTGTTACTGGCACCGTTTACACCCTCCAACACCGCGCGCAGCGGCGGCACGATCTACCCGATCATTGCTAACCTGCCGCCGTTGTACGGCTCAAAACCGAATGACCCGAGTGCGCGAAAAATCGGTTCTTATCTGATGTGGGTGGCGATCACCGCCGCGTGTATCACCAGTTCGATGTTCCTCTCCGCACTGGCACCTAACTTGCTGGCGCTGGGTATTGTGAATAGCGTGACCGGTATCAACATTTCCTGGGGCACCTGGTTCATTGCTTTCCTGCCGGTCGGTTTGCTGCTGCTGCTGACCATGCCGCTGCTGGCATACTGGTTCTACCCACCGGAAGTGAAAATCAATGATGAAGTGCCGCGCTGGGCAACCGCTGAGCTGGCAAAACTGGGCAGAATGTCCCGCCATGAAATTCTGTTGCTGGTGTTCGTCTGCTGCGCGCTGGCGATGTGGATTTTCGCGGCGAGCTTTATCGAACCCGCCATGGCTGCGCTGCTGGTCGTGGTACTGATGCTGTGGACCGGCGTGCTGAACTGGAACGACATCACCAGCAACAAACCCGCCTGGAATACCTTCGCCTGGTTCGCCACGTTGGTTGCACTGGCTGACGGTTTATCCCGCACCGGTTTTATCGCCTGGCTGGGCAAAGAAGGCGCGGCGCTGATGGGGGGGATTTCCCCGGGCGCAGCAACCATCGCCTTGTTGCTGGCGTTCTATCTGCTGCATTACCTTTTCGCCAGCACCACCGCGCACACCACCGCACTGTTACCCGCCATGCTGACCATCGGCGCGGCAATCCCTGGCATTAACATGCAGGTGTTCTGTTTGCTGATGGTGACATCTTTGGGCGTTATGGGGATCATCACGCCGTACGGTACGGGTCCAAGCCCTATTTATTACGGCAGCGGTTATCTGCCAACCAAAGATTACTGGCGCCTCGGGACTATCTTTGGTGCCATCTTCCTGATCGCTTTACTGGTAATCGGCTATCCGTGGATGGTGATGATGTTCTGATTGTGGCGATAAAATCACCCACAAAGCATTAACAGAGCATTTACTGAAAGAAAACATATAAACCTCGTTGCCAGCCTGTGTATTTGGCTGGCAACATACAGAACGAATATAAACGTCGCCCGGAACACCTCTGCTATACCGCGTCAACAGTCCCACCCCTGGCGGCAAAAACGGAAAAAGTGAGAAAACAATGTCGAACAAACCGTTCTATTATCAAAATCCCTTCCCCGTTTCCAAAGATGACACCGAATACTATCTGCTGACCAAAGACCATGTCTCTGTCAGCAACTTCGATGGTGAAGAAGTGCTTAAAGTCGAACCACAGGCGCTCACGCTGCTGGCTCAGCAGGCGTTCCATGACGCCTCATTCATGCTCAGACCTGCGCATCAGCAACAAGTGGCTTCCATTCTTCATGACCCGGAATCCAGCGAAAACGACAAATACGTGGCGCTGCAATTTCTGAGAAACTCTGAAATCGCTGCCAAAGGCATTTTGCCGACCTGCCAGGACACCGGCACGGCGATCATCATGGGTAAAAAGGGTCAGCGCGTCTGGACCGGCGGCGGTGATGAAGCCAGCCTGTCTCAGGGGGTGTATAACACTTTTATCGAAGATAACCTGCGCTATTCACAAAATGCGGCGCTGGATATGTACAAAGAAGTGAACACCGGTACTAACCTGCCCGCGCAAATCGACCTTTACAGTGTTGACGGTGACGAATATAAATTCCTCTGCATCGCCAAAGGCGGCGGTTCTGCGAATAAAACTTATCTGTACCAGGAAACCAAAGCGCTGATCACCCCGGCTAAGCTGAAAAATTATCTGGTGGATAAAATGCGCACCCTCGGTACCGCAGCCTGCCCGCCGTACCACATCGCGTTTGTCATTGGTGGTACTTCTGCAGAAGCGACGCTGAAAACCGTCAAGCTGGCCTCAACGCATTATTACGATGGTCTGCCGACGGAAGGTAATGAACACGGTCAGGCATTCCGCGACGTGAACCTCGAACAGGAACTGCTGGCCGAAGCCAACAACCTGGGTCTCGGAGCACAGTTCGGTGGCAAATACTTTGCCCACGACATCCGCGTTGTGCGTCTGCCACGTCATGGCGCATCCTGCCCGGTCGGAATGGGCGTGTCTTGTTCCGCAGACCGTAATATCAAAGCCAAAATCAACCGCGACGGTATCTGGATCGAAAAACTGGAAGACAATCCGGGTCAGTACATTCCTGAAGCATTGCGTGAGCAAGGCGAAGCCGGTGTGGTGAAAGTCGATCTGAATCGTCCGATGCCTGAAATCCTGGCGCAGCTTTCTGAATATCCGGTGTCTACCCGTTTGTCCCTGAGCGGTACGATTATCGTCGGTCGTGATATTGCACATGCCAAACTGAAAGAACGTCTGGATAATGGCGAAGGTTTGCCGCAATACATCAAAGATCATCCGATCTACTACGCCGGCCCGGCGAAAACCCCGGAAGGTTATGCCTCCGGTTCCCTCGGCCCGACCACCGCTGGCCGCATGGATTCTTACGTGGATCTTCTGCAATCCCATGGCGGCAGCATGATCATGCTGGCAAAAGGCAACCGCAGCCAGCAGGTGACCGATGCGTGCCATAAACATGGCGGCTTCTATCTGGGCAGCATCGGCGGCCCGGCAGCGGTTCTGGCGCAGCAAAGCATCAAAAGCCTGGAGTGCGTTGAATATCCTGAACTGGGTATGGAAGCTATCTGGAAAATCGAAGTCGAAAACTTCCCGGCGTTCATTCTGGTGGATGACAAAGGCAACGATTTCTTCCAGCAAATCCATGCAAGTACGTGTGCGAAATGTGTGAAGTAACTGCCTCCTGAAAGACACAAGGCCCGCCAGCAATGGCGGGCCTTTTTTATGGATAACGCTTCGGGCCATCAGCGTATTACGACATCATGTAAATTATTATCCCTTCCGTCACAATCCCCAGCGCGGTGCCGGCAAGTATTGAGGAGGAAGCAGATTCCACATACGTATCGCTGCGCACAGCGAACATACCTGCGGCAATAGCAGACGGCGTTGCGCCGATGATCACCACCTGCTGCATCAGCGTATGGCTCAACCCAAATGCCAGGCCGGCAACCGCCATAATCGCCGGCTGGATCAGGTTTTTCAGGCCGACATTGGTGAACGTATGAATATTCAGCTTCGGACGCTCGCCGAAGAAGAGTAATCCCAGCGCAAACAGCGAAATTCCGCCAGCGGTTTTCCCCATCATTTCAACGGAGGAAGACAGTAACTCCGGGAGTTTAATGCCCGCCAGACTCATCACGACACCCAACACGGGGATCCAGACAATCGGATTGCGCAATGCCTTGAATAAATTATTGAGAATCATTTTGCCGAGGCTGCCCTGTTCGGCCAGATCACTGTTTTTGTCCCCCATACGGATCAGCACAATCGTCAGCGGGATCATCAGTACGCTGGTGATCAGATTCCCGACCAGTACCCCCAGAAAACCTTCCGGCCCGATAAGTACAGCCAGCACAGGCGCGCCAAAGTAAGCCATATCCGGGAATGCGCATACCAGCGACTGAATGGCGCTGGTTTTGATGTCATGACGGAAAAACCAGTGCGAGATGCACAGCGTCAGAAGATAGGATCCCATCAGGCCGATGACTAATACTGCCATAAACGACAAATTCTGTATTTTGGCAGGATCCGTATGTAATGCACCGATAAAAAGATGTAATGGCAGTGCAAAACGGATCACGACCGTGGCTAATACTGTAGCATCGTCACGTTTCATATAACCCAGCTTGCCGCTGAGCCAGCCTAATACCATAACAAACACTAAAGGAAATAATGAGGATAAGAGTAACGTCGGCATAATATGACCTTTTTTCTTTATTATTGTTGATGTGATAACTTCATGATGAAAATAGCGGTTAGTTATATTATTTACAGCCATTCACTATTGTGACCCGCATCACACCCGTCTCGCGATCGGCAATAACAATAATTAATTAAC
>NZ_JAFMOS010000319.1 GCF_019049755.1 Rahnella perminowiae | reverse complement strand
CCCCAACCCTCCCCTTCACCGGGGAGGGAGCACAGAAAAATCAACTACGTAAACCTCTGCCGCGTTCGATCAAGTACCACGCCAGCAAGTAAAACACCGCAATAAATGCCACCAGCACGCTCATGGTAAACACCAGTGGCACATCAGAAATCCCCAGGAAACCGTAGCGGAATCCGCTGATCATATAAACGATCGGGTTCAGCTTGGAAATCGCCTGCCAGATGGGTGGCAGCAGGGAAAGCGAGTAGAACACGCCCCCCAGATAGGTCAGCGGCGTCAACACAAAGGTCGGGATCAGGCTGATATCGTCAAACGTTGTCGCAAACACGGCGTTCAGCAAACCGCCCAGTGAGAACAGGATTGCAGTCAGCAATAATGTCAGTGCGATGATCCACCAGGAGTGGATCACCAGCGGGACGAAGAACAGCGAGATCGCCGTCACCAGGATCCCCACGCAGATCCCACGCGCCACGCCGCCGCCCACATAACCGGCAATCACCACGTGCGTTGGCACCGGTGCCACCAGCAATTCTTCAATATTGCGCTGGAATTTGGCGCTGAAGAATGACGAGGCTACGTTGGCATAGGAGTTAGTGATCACCGCCATCATGATAAGCCCCGGCACGATAAACTGCATGTAGGTGAAACCATGCATGTTGCCAATCTGTGAGCCGATCAGATTACCAAAGATGATGAAATATAAGGTCATCGTGATGACCGGTGGAACCAGCGTTTGGATCCAGATACGACCAAAGCGGTTGATCTCTTTCATCCAGATACTTTTCAGTGCCACCCAATACAATTGCGACATTATTTCTTTTCCTCGCTGCCGTTCACCAGCGTGACAAACAGCTCTTCCAGACGGTTCGCCTTGTTACGCATACTCAATACCTGCACGCCCTGCTTGCTTAGCTGGCTGAACAGGGCGTTCAGTCCCTGCTCACGCATGACTTCCACTTCCAGTGTTGACGTGTCTGTCAGTTTACTGCGATACCCTTCCAGCACCGGCAGCGGGCTTTTCGACCCTAAATCCAGAATGAAGGTTTCGGATTTCAGCTTAGAGAGCAGTTCCTTCATGCTGGTGTTTTCCACCAGCTGACCGCCCTGAATTATGCCGATATTACGGCACAACATTTCCGCTTCTTCCAGATAGTGCGTGGTCAGAATAATGGTCGTGCCCTGTGCGTTCAGCTCTTTCAGGAAGCCCCACATTGAGCGACGCAACTCAATATCCACACCCGCCGTTGGCTCATCGAGGATCAAAAGTTTAGGCTCGTGCATCAGCGCACGGGCGATCATCAGACGGCGTTTCATCCCGCCGGACAACATGCGCGAACGCTCATTGCGTTTGCCCCAGAGATCCAGCTGCGTCAGGTATTTTTCTGCACGCTCAAGCGCCAGCGGACGCGGTACGCCGTAATAACCGGCCTGATTGACCACCACCTGCATGACCGTTTCAAACGGGTTGAAGTTAAATTCCTGCGGCACCAGCCCGAGCTGACGCTTGGCGTTAACGATATCTTTATCGATGTCATAGCCAAACACCTGCACTTTGCCGGCAGTCTTGTTGACCAGTGAACTGATGATACCAATGGTGGTGGATTTACCCGCACCGTTCGGCCCAAGCAGGGCATAAAAATCGCCAGCTTCGACGCGCAGATCGATTCCACGCAAAGCCTGTACACCACCGGCGTAAGTTTTGGTTAACTTTTCCAGTTCCAATGCATAATTCATAAAGGGAGCGTACCTTCTTGTGAAAACCCTGTTGTAAGAATGAGTAAATGGAGATGCCGAATCAGCTTGAAAAGTCGGGGCATTGCCCTATATTACCCCATCGCAGTTAGCTCGCTACAGGCTATTAACCTCCATGAACGACATAGAAAGACTTATCGCTAATAACGCAGCCTGGTCCAAAACCATGATCGACGAAGATCCTGGTTTCTTTGAGCGGCTCTCCGAATCGCAAAAACCCCGTTTCCTGTGGATTGGCTGTTCTGACAGCCGCGTCCCCGCCGAGCGCCTGACCGGCCTTGAACCGGGTGAACTGTTCGTTCACCGCAACGTCGCCAATCTGGTCATACATACTGACCTTAACTGCCTGTCCGTTGTGCAATATGCTATCGACGTGCTGGAAGTTGAACACGTGATTATCTGCGGTCACTACGGCTGTGGCGGTGTACAGGCGGCGGTTGAAAACCCTGAACTGGGTTTGATTAATAACTGGCTGTTGCATATCCGGGACATCTGGTACAAACATAGCTCACTGCTGGGCGAACTGTCGCCGGAAAAGCGACTCGATAAGTTATGCGAGCTGAACGTGGTTGAGCAGGTTTACAACCTCGGCCACTCCACCGTAATGCAATCAGCCTGGAAACGTGGCCAGAAAGTCACGCTGCACGGCTGGGTTTACGGCATTCAGGACGGACGTCTGCGCAACCTCCAGGTAGACGCCACCAGCCGCGAAACGCTGGAACAGCGCTACCGTCAGGGCGTCTCCGCCCTGCTCAACGGCGACCCGCAATAACAAGCCGCCCTACTCTACAGAAATTCAAAAAACAAAAGGCACAAAAATGTGCCTTTTTTATCATTTATTTTTCCTGTACTTTCAACGCAATCACGATAAATCAATGAGTTATATGCGGTGTAAGCAGCTACAAACCCTATAAAGATGCTCAGGTTTGGACACTATGTGGACACTCCAGCCCCGCTTTACCGTTGTTGCCTTAACGCCCTTCGCCAATCTCAAAGACTTAAATTTTGTAATAGCCAGGCTATCAATTTGGAAAGAACACGGGTCATCCATCAGGTTGCAGATGAATTCCAGTTTGGCTTTGTCGAGCTTGCCGTGTTTCACGTTCTGCCCGTGACAGAGCCACCACAGTTCTATCAGCTCGGACAGGCACTGCCGCCGTGAGGGCGATTGTGGCGCGTATACGGGAAGAAACACCGAAGGTGAGTAAGTTACAGCGAAGTTTTGACCCAACAAAAGCCCGGGATGTTGCTCCATCGGCAAGACTGACTGCTGAGGAACGGGCGCGATTGCCTGAAATTGAGCGAGAATTGATGAAATGCAAAATCGCTGCTGCGCGCTGGGAGTTGGAGGCATTAAGCCGCGGGGCTACGTTGAAAATAGGTGATACAGAATTACATTTCGGAATGGTTGAGGATTGGCCGGAGTTTAGCTAAAAGAAAGCCCTGGTGGGCGTTGTATTCTAATTGCTGAGTATCTTAGTCTGATGATCTTAAATGTCGCCGGATATAAATGCGACAAAGCAGAATTACCAGAATAGATACTAAGCCTGAGATAATTAGTGAGGCATCGACATAAAGGTCTAGCGTTCCCTCTATGTCATGTACTCCCCAAAATTGAGCGAAACCTTCTATCTGTTCACCTGTAACATAGCTGTCAATCACTTGGGTAAAGATGGTCATCAGTATGCAGAACGCCACAAGGTAGCCCAATGCGGCAAAAAAATACTTAATCCACTTCATCCGAGTGTAACCCTGATCGTACCGTGTGCCTTGAGCGAAGACCCAGGTACACCGATCATTGAGGTACCCAGCAATGCAGTCCGAAGATAATCAAAATCGGATTGTGATGTCATGGTAATACAGCCCTCACTGAGTCCCTGTGGTCCGATTGGATGAAGCCGGAAACTTCCACGTTTAACTCCTTCAATAAAAGTTTCATCGTTTATCTTTCCGTCATCGCGATAGAGCCCAAACCATGTTTCTCTGTCAGTGCCGTAACCATATTTAAGGACAGCATTTCGTATGCCGCCTAAGCGCCCCCCAGATACGCGACTGACAATAAAGTAACGCCCTGTAGGAAGTGGTCCCAGATCAGCGATATTAGTTAATGTCGGGTTATTTCGACCCACTAACTGGCCTGAGAAGGCAGGGAAATTGCCGACACCAGCACAACTCAGAATTGATGTTTCCATCCCATTTAATACATAGCTACAGGTGACAGCCATTTAAGCGGTCACTCTCTCATTCCAGGCGTCGGCAAAAATTACGTTACCGTCACAATATTTCCATGTGATTTTTTCATAGCGAAGCTCAACACTTTCGTTGTGGTTATGCTTTTCGAAGGCTGGGTTTTTGATATGGTGCATTGTTGGACAGATTGATACAATTTTAACGCCTTCGAGATACATGTTGAAGTACTCAACTTCCTGGCCTGCATCGTTGATTTTGTACCATTTAAACTCGGCAGATTGGAGAGTTTGACCGGTGGCGGTTGCTTTGTAGAGATAAGGGCTAGAGCTGTCGAATTCTTTCTCAAAACCTAATGCCGCATGTATACGCGTACCGGTGATCTTGCCTGTAGCCCCGTCAGTTGGAAGATGCAGAAAGTGCCCGAAACCTTGAATCTCAATTGAACCTTCACGTCCATTCACATCGACAGACCCTTTGATATCTGCCCCGCCGTCATCCTTCAACCATAAATACGCTGGTATAGCCATTGTTAACAACTCATTATGTTTTGTAGGGAAAACATATACCCAAAAAACCACTTGAACAATATGGACTTTTACCGCAAGGCAGGGTTTTTACATTTTGCAGGCGAAGTATTCAGATGGCAGATAATTGCCATACATAACATTC
>NZ_JAFMOS010000320.1 GCF_019049755.1 Rahnella perminowiae | reverse complement strand
TACATTAGCAATCACAATAACTATCATATTGAACATCATTCATACCCTAATGTTTGCGCCCATAATTTAAAAATTGTAAATGAGAAAAAAAGTGGTGAATATTATACTGAAAATTCGTACATTGAGGCAATGAAAAATGTCATATCTGGAATCCGAAACGAAAAAAGTGCTGAAGACAAAGTTATCGCTAAAGTTGCAAAACAGGATTAAGGGGGTCTCTGCCGGTATCGTTGCTGTGATAATTTATGCATCAATGTTTCTTGTCTCTAGATATGGCGTTAAAAATAATATTGGTATTTATGAACTTGCATTTATTCGCTACAGCATTGCCGGTATGCTCTTGCTTCCACTCTTTTTCCTAAGGAAAACGTCAGGGCGCAGTGTACTGACTTTATCGCAGGGTGGACTGCTTGCCATTGTGGCAGGTATTCCCTACATGTTGTTGATCTATTTTGGTCTGAAATACGCTCCTGCAGCTCATGCTGCGGCCATTAACACAGGTACGGTACCGTGTGTAGTTGCATTAATGACGTTGGCGAAAGAATCAAGCCTGCGGGATAAACTCTTTAAACTTGGCAGCTATGCTGCTGTCATTGTTGGATTGTTCATTTTTACCGGTGTCTCCGTTCTACAAATGAATCACCAAGTCATTATCGGCGATATTCTGTTTTTCTTATCGGGAGTTTCTTGGGCAATTTTTACTTTATTGTCAAAGAAGTGGCAGGCTGACTCCTATGAACTGACCTCCACAATATCGGTCATTTCACTACTATACGTGCCAATTTATCTTTCCCTGCAAGGGTTAAGCAAACTGGCGGCTATTCCTACGCGAGATATATTAATTCAGGGGCTTTTGCAAGGCGTTGGGAGTTCCATTGTTGCTATGCTGCTATTTACTTACAGCATAAGAAAAATAGGTGCCAACCATGCAACATTATTATCACCTTTTATTCCCTTACTAACTGCGATGATGGCAATACCTTTACTGCATGAGCTTCTTAGCCCAGTACAATGGCTCGGAGTGTTTTTGATTATTAGTGGCATTATTTTCGCTGCTCGATTTCAGGCAGGAAGAGGATGATGGTATGAATAATATAGAATGGCAGGTTATTAAGGCTACTGGCGACCTCACTGAGGTGCTTAAAATAAGACATAAAGTTTATGTTGAAGAAGCCTCTCGTCTAAATCATGTTGATGACACCTTATCCTCATTTGACAGGTTTGATAATTATTGCGTTTATATCATTGCAAAAATTGACAATCAACCAGTAGCTACGGTCAAAGTAATTACTGATTCACCTATAGGTTTACCCTGTGACGAATTTGCAGATCTGAGTAAATACCGTCGTCCTCAACACCATCTGTACGAATTTGGCCATCTTATATCATTGCCTACGGTACGCAATGATAAACTCGGACCTGCGATGATGCGTGCTGCGCTTATTTATGCCGTTAATAGAGGTGCCACGCATATTCTTGGCGATTTTTTTGCTGATGGCACCCAGCAAGATTTACATTATTACTATAAAAATATTGGATTCATTGCTGCCTGTCATCCCTATAGAGATCCACGTTTTACTGGAGCACCTCTCAGTATTATTGGATTGCTGGATATTAGTCAATCCTACAGTCTTTATCTACGTGGGAGCCGTGTACAAAAACGTCTTCTGCATTATTTTTATAATGATTATGCGATTTATCGAGACACTGATAAGCCGGAACTGTATTTTACTCATCAGGTTGAAGGGCGAAAAAATCAGCGCCAGTTATTAGCAGAGCTAAAGGCAAAAGTTAATCACCCTTCTTACGCCCGCTTATCTTATCTGATGGGGTGCGGTATCCAAATGCGCGGCGAGGACGAATTTGTTATGGATGAGAATGGCCGTGAATTCTATGCCCTATTTGATCAATATGGTAATCAATCATTTGGTTATAACCACTCTCAATTCACCGATGCTCTCAGGCAGGCAATAGCCAGTAAGAACATTAACAGTACAAAGATAATGTTTGAAGAGGCCTCTATCAAGCTGGCAGATGAATTGATTGAGGCGACTGGCAATAATTTTGACTGTTGCTATTTTGCCAATGGTGGCGGAGAAACTATTGATAACGCTTTTAAAATAGCGATGGCGGTGACGCGCAGGAAAAAAATCATCGCCTTTGAAAACTGTTTTCACGGTAAAACTATTGCCACGCTCAGCGCTGCAGGAAGGGAAGAACATTATCGAGTCTATCCGGGTTTGATGACAGATACCTTTGTCATCGTCCCCTTTGGGGATAAAGCAGCATTGGATGCGGCATTAACAGATGAAATAGCGGCTGTAATTATCGAACCTGTTCAGGCCGAGGGTGGAGTCAACACACCTTTCGCAGGCTATTTACCGTTTATTGCAGAGCGCTGTCGCCAGCAGGGTACATGTCTGATTTTTGATGAAATGCAGACGGCGTTTGGGCGTCTTGGTCATCTATTCGCATTTCAAAAATACCAGGTCGTTCCGGATATTATGTGCATAGGCAAGGCATTTGGTGGTGGCATCTTGCCGATTTCTGCAGTGCTCGCTAGGCGTGAACTGTGGGGTGTTCTGAATGACCATCCTTCCTCATTTGGTTCAAGTCTTGGAGGAAATCCTGTCAGTTGCCAGCTCGCACGTCAAGTACTCAGGACGGCTTCAACGCCATCATTTCTCGCCCATATCAACATGCTCTCAGGTATGTTACTGCCGGAACTGAAGCGTTTGGCGAAAAATTATCCGTTGCTTATCAGCAAAATCAGCGGTGATGGATTGATGTTCGGTATTCATTTTACCTCTCCGCTTATGGTTGGCCTGGCGTTACGTTTACTTTACGAGAATGATGTCACCTCTTCCTATTGTTTGTATAACCTCAATGTCCTACGGGTTCAACCGCCATTAAATAGCCAGCCGCACAATCTGATAAAAGCTTGCAATACTCTCGATGGTGTTTTGAACAAGATTAATAATATTGATATTGCGACTTGGAGCCTTAATCACGCTTCTTTTGAACTCATATTACCTACACCTATCAACAACGTTTTAAAGCAGGTACAGGATTACCCCGCGTTGTTTGACCCATTCAGTGATGGGCGGACACACTACCCTTGCGATCAATGGGTAAACTTTTATGGAAACTTAGGAGATGACCGTGCCTGCTGGAAAAATCTAACGGGGTTGCTGGAGGACGGTTTTGTCTCCACGGCAGCAGAAGGATTCATCTGGAAAAGCTGCATAAGGCAGCTTAGGCTGAGTGTACTGACGCCTGTGATGACGCAAGTTTCTCTCACAGTGGAATGGGATAACGCTATGCAGCCTTATGACATGCTTACCAATGTGAAAATTAATCTGTATCTGAATGAACAGGGTTTTCAGCGGATAAAAAATGAATTAATGCGAGGAGGGATGAATGAAACATTTTTACGAAACGTTGTCTGACCCCGACATTGCCTGGCAGGGGGAAATTAGTTTCTTTGAGGGCGGACGCCTTATCACCCGTACCGGTAGCGACTTTCAATCTGAAGTCATTCTTTTATCCACATGGCTGGATTCATTATCGTTGGCAGAGGGAACGCTGATAGGGATATTTTCAGAAAATACTGTCAGTTGGCTCTTATGGGATTTGGCCACGATGCGCTGTGGGCTTAGATTGAAAGCATTTAATAAAAAACCTCAATTCAGTATGTTAGAGGATTTTCTTACTGAACATTCGCTGGCATTACTGATCGCAAATGATCCATTGCTAATTGCCACGGGTGCACTGGATATTACCGTGGCAGAAAATCCTGTAAAAATTGGTGATGAAGTAATCATCAAACGTGGAGAGTGTCCCTTCTTTAATCAGGACTGTCTGTCATTGGTATACTCCTCTGGGACTACTGGCCATGATAAAGGGCTGATTATAAGTAAAAAGGGGGCTGATTTCGTCATTAAACGTTTTATTCAGGATTACCAGCTCAGTGAGCGAGACCGTCATCTGATATTTTTGCCTTTGGCCAATTTTCAGCAACGTTTGTCAGTATATGGTTGCCTGCTTAGCAACGCCAGCCTGTGCCTGTGTGATTACAAGAGTGTTTTCCCTGCGATGCAGGCCTTCAGACCAACCTTTCTGATTGCTCCACCAGTGTTTTACCGTACAGTGGTACAGGTCTTTAAGATGCGTGAGAATAAAGACGTAACGCTAAATGCATTGATGGGAGGCAATATCAGGTTTTGTATTACCGGTATGGCACCGATCGATAGGGCAACAGTTAACCACTATGAGCAAGGCGGTGTTAGGCTGTTAGAAGCTTATGGTACCACTGAGACCGGAATGATCACTTGGAGTACCCTTGATAGTTACAAGCCGGGCAGTACTGGCAAGCCGCTGGACAGGGCACATTTACTAATTAATGCGGACGGTGAATTGTCGATAAATCGCCCATGGCCACTTTCCCAAGGCTATTTCGATCTTCCAGATGGAGAATCCACTGAAATTTTTCTGGCGAATGGCAACATTGTTACTGGTGATATTGTGACTGAGGATGAAGACGGTTTTTTTTACATCGTCGGACGTACAAAAGAAGTCATTATACTCGATAACGGGAAAAAAATTCACCCAAGCGAAATTGAAGACACTTTTGAGATAAATGGAATAGACTGCGAATTAGTTGTGTTTTTTTATGCGGATAAACGGGCACCAGCAATGTTGGTATCGCGTAATAA
>NZ_JAFMOS010000321.1 GCF_019049755.1 Rahnella perminowiae | reverse complement strand
CATCTTTTATCAGGCGTTGCATAAGGGAAAGTTAATTTCATAAAGCGAAAATAGTCCCGGCGGATAGATGGGCACATGGTATCAGATAAGTGTGATCGACTCATCATGTCAGCGCCTGCGTCCTCAGACCAGTAACGAGTGATAAAGCGTAACTAACTGCTGTGAAAGGTTTTTCGGAGTGTAAGGTAAAATCCGTTCTCTTGCCGCATTTCCCATCTCGTCATTTTCCTGACGGGAAGGAATTTTATTCACATATTCGCTTAGGCTTGCCACATCCAGTGCATCGCAAACAAAGCCCTCGCGCCCCTGCCTGATAAATTCTGCCCCCCCACAAGTTTCACTGGTGATGACGGGCAATCCGCAGGCCATGGCTTCAAGAATAACGTTCGGGAACGGGTCATATAATGTCGGCAGGATCATGCCATCGGCTGCGTGGTAATAAGGCAGAACATTGTTTTGTACCCCGACAAAGCGGATCCGGTCGGCGCAGCCTGTTTGCTGAGCCAGCGATGCGTATTTTTTCTGGTCTTTATCTTGTCCGACAATAATCAGGTAACGATCGCCGGAAGCAATTGCTTCAATGGCGGGCTTCAACCCTTTGCGTTCAAAACCAGAACCTACGTAAATCAGTGCCACGGCCTGCGCAGGAATGGCAAGCATTTCACGTGAAGCAAGCCGTTGTGCAAGGGTCGCCGGTACGAATTTTTGGGAATCAATGGCGTTATAGATCACCTCAAAACGACTTTCCTCCACCCCGTAACAGCGGATGATATCGCGTTTTACCATCTCAGAATTACAGATGATTTTTTTCAACGCCGGAGAGTGGAACATGGCTTCCTCAGCCTGCAGTACATACCGGTGATATGAACTGATTTGTGTGAGAAAACGCTGGAGAGGTGAAATAACGCGCGCCCTTTGTTCCAGCCAGACACGATGTGCACCATCGCCCGCGCGGAAAATATCGCAACCCGGAATGCGCTCGTGGCTTTGCACAATGTCGAACTGTTCCCGTTCCCAACATTGTTGTGCTGCAGCGGCAAAACCTTTCTCACGTGAAACCCGGCCATATTTTGCCGGATTGCACAGGTGAATTTTCCATTTCGGATTGGGTTTGCCTTCCCACTGGCGGGTAATAATATTCAGATCAATATTTTGATCATCCAGTGCTTCAAGAGCGCGTGAGATAAAACGTTCCGCGCCGCCATCAGGGCGATATTTTTGTCTGACAATTGCTAAACGAATGTTTTTCTCACTGGCAGCATTAGTCATGCAGGTAACTCCTGGCGGCATCAATCACATCGCTGACAGGGATTGCATGCAGATAACGTTGTTGAGTTTTTGTATCGATAGAATCGGGTGCGGGCAGCGGCGCGTAGTCCCCGGCCCAGATAGTGGTATTGTTATTGCCCCATGGACGCCAGTGCTGCATTTTCGTCGGGCCAAATAAGGCCACGCAAGGTGTATTAAGCGCGGCAGCCATATGCATCGGCGCAGAATCCACCCCGATAAAGAGTTTTGCACCATCAATCATTGCCGCAAGCTGTGTCAGTGATAGCTGCCCGGCAACAGAGATAACCTGCGGATTGTGGGTGAGATCCTGAATTTTGCGCACCATATTCAGCTCTTTCTTATCCGGGCCGGAGGTCATTACAATCGTCAGGCCGGTTTCAGCGAGTCCATCAATCACATTGGCGAATTTGTCATCATCCCAGCATTTGAACGTCCAGCGTGACGTCGGCTGAATCACAATATATTCGCCGCTTACCTGGTTTTTCAGAAGTAATTGCTGACAGAAAGACTTGTCACTTTCTGAATAATGCATTGATGTCACCGCATTATCGGTGGAGATGCCAAGAGGGGACAAAATCGACATATTCTGTTCGACAGTATGCAGGAGGCTGTGATTTTCGGTGGTCACTAATTGTGTATGACCTGCCCGCCAGAAAGCAGAACGTCGTTTTTTATAGTCGAATCCTAAACGAACTTTCGCACCGCTGAAGCGGGAAATCAGCGCGCTACGCCACTGATCGGCCAGATTAATCACCAGGTCATAATGTCGTTCGCGTACCGCTTTGAGTAGCTGATATTCTTGCTGTAACTGATAGCGGACACCTTGTTTTTTCCATGTTCTATCAATCACATGGATATAGGAAAGGGCCGGGTGTTCACTAAGAATAGGGCGGGTTTCTTTATACAGAAGCACATCAATTTCAGCATCGGGATAATGCTCACGTAGCCTGTTTATCACCGGCGTGGTCAGCACCATATCTCCATGATGACGGAGTTTCACCAGAAGAATTCTTTGGGGTCTGAATGCTGCGTATTTGGCTTCTGAATTAGGCATTCTATTATCTGATAGTAGAATATAGTGAATTGATTTTAGGTGAAGAATCGTATGGTGTGAAGTTATTTATCCTCCTGATATAGAAAGATAAATAACTTCATTTAAGAAATAGTTAGATTCCACTTAAAGACATAATGGAATCGTCTCTTTCTGAAACAGATTAACCGAGTTTTTTACGCAGGTTATGGAGGCGATACAGCCACAATAACAGTTGCCACCATTGTTTAGGTCCGCGCGCGTTACGCAGCATTATTTTGCGTGTGCCGGAGGTGTAAATATCGTCGATCATGGCTTTCCGGGCGGCCTGATCAGGCTCACGGCGGACAGAATGGCAGACCGTCAGGGCTTCACGGGTGACCTGTCTTGGAAACTCCGCATAGATCTTTACCTGGTCTTTATATCGCTCATTTAACGCATCAAGCATTTTGGCTATTTTTAGATAATGCCTTTGATATTCAACGTTTTTCATTCCAGTTCTTTTTTGGTTACTGATTGACTGGCCGTGAATGTAATAGCGATAAAGAACCTTTTGGGTATATTTCACGCGGCGTGCGTTGAACATTAATTCGGTTGTCCAGGGAATATCCTGATGATGCAGGCCCGGTTCAAAATACAGATTATGCTTTTTAATGAGCTGGAGACGGTAGACTCCAAGCCATACAACGTGCAAATAACGGTTTGTTGCCAGCGCCATTTTAAGCCAGTCCGGGCCATCCAGAACGGCTGTCGACGTTAAACGATCGGTGGGGATGATGGGTTTAACTTTTTCTGAGCTGACAAAATAACGTTCACCATTACATTGTGCGACATCCAGATCATCTTGTTCACACAGCTCAATCAGCGTTTTATACATGTCCGGATAGAGTATGTCATCGGCATCCGGAAAAGTGACATACTGACCTTTGGCGACATCCAGGCCGGCATTGCGCGCACGTGAAACACCGCCGTTAGCCTGATGAATGACGCGAATATGCGGGTATTTGCTGGCGTATTCTTGCGCAACGCGCTCGGAACCATCTGTCGAGCCATCATTAACGATGATGACTTCGAGGTTTTCCAGCGTCTGGGCGACGAGCGAATCCATAAAGTTTCGGAACATCTCCCCGCCGTTATACAGGGGAATAATCGCGCTGAGCTTAATGTTGTCCGATGTCGTTGTTAAAGGCATATCACAGATTTTCCACTGATAAAGATGGCAAACAACCGGGCCGGTGCGAGCTCACAGCCCGGAAAAATCATTGTTTTTCTAAAGAGGGCCGCGTCCTCATTCTCAGCATCAACAGATAGGCGAAGACCAGCACAATAAAATACGGTGATTCGCGATTATAAAACTGGGTATCGCCCTGACTGAAGTAAATTACCGGAACCGACAGCAATAAAAATTCGTAACCTTTGGGTATCAGTCTGAAGGGATAGAGCAATAATACAGCGAAGAAAAGTACCATAATCAATGCGCCGAAAATTCCCTGTAATGACAAGGTATCGATAATGTCATTATGCAGATGGAACTGCAGATTACGTAACGCTTCCGGATTGCCGCCTTCATGCTGATCGATGAACGTTGTCGCCAGTGCATTGCGGCTGTCAGCAGACTGACCAAACGGGTGTTGTTTGAAAACATCCAATCCGGCGCGCCACATTGAGAAACGCGCGCCGACTGAAGTATTGCGGTTGCCTTCATGATATGAGGCGACCTCGTTCTGAAGGTTGTCGAGGCGGGTGAGTACCTTATTGTAATAAGGATGGCCTGAGAGAACGGCGGCAATAATCAAAGCGGTGATGCCAAAACCGTATATCATTTTAGAAGTATGGGAACTTTTGACAAAGTCGTAAATGATGCTGCCTGCACTAATGAGCGTAAAAAGTAGCATTGCTGAACGAGTTTCGGTGGCCGCAAGTACAGCAAATGTCATGGTCATTACAATCAGGCAAATGAATCGGTAATGTTTTAAAGCATGATATTTCAGGCTGTACATGACCAGTAAGGAAAAAATCGTGAATGTATAGGCACCGGATGTCGGGGCATCAGAGTTTATTTGAATACGGTCGCCTGTTTTTAAATAATAAGCGATGCGCGTTGCTGATATGATTAAAAACAGAAGCGTCATAATGGAAATACCCGTGCGTACTGTCAGTGTGGGGATTTTCCATTTATGAATATTATGCTCAATGGCATAAAGGATGAATGATGCCAGTATGAGTCGTTTGCCACTGATTTGGTAATGGTATGCAATAAGCGGATACTGATGGTTGACGGTCAGCATAACCCAAAGTAACTTGCTGATACCCAGGAGCAGAATTGTGCAGGCTACAGGATAGAAGTGAATTTTCTTTTCAACCCGTAAAGTAATATAGATAAAGTATATGACTGAAATATAAGTAACGATATAAAAGAAATTACGGGTGATTTCACCGGAATACATAAAGAAAGAAATAGAG
>NZ_JAFMOS010000322.1 GCF_019049755.1 Rahnella perminowiae | reverse complement strand
GAACATTCAGCCGGTCAGTACCTACCGGCTCATCTCCCTGCAACAGGGCTTTGCCTTGTACACCCGGATCTTTCCCCTGAGTCACTCACATCTTTTTGCGATAGCGTTCGGTTTCTGCCCGCGGGGGCAGCGCCGGGGCGCTTTTCATCGGATAGCGCGGTTATTTATATTTGCATTTTCGCATGTATTTCCGGTCCGGCATCACAGGCAGACGGACTTGCCGCCTGTTGTGTTTTGGTTACGGGTGATGTTTTTAACCTGTGCAGTAATCTTGTCCCGGTCACTCAGAAATGCTTGTTCGATAACGGCTGCTGCCCATGCCGGCATGTGTGGTGACAAGCGGTAATGAATCCATTTCCCGTCACGACGATCTAAAATGAGCCCTGTTTCTCTCAGCATAGCCAGGTGTCTTGAGATTTTCGGCTGCGACTCGTTAAGCACTCCGATGATTTCGCAGACACACAGCTCTCCGGCTTCTCTGAGCAACATGACGATCGACAGACGCGTTTCATCGGACAGGTTTTTAAACAACACAAGTGAAGACAAACCGTTCATAAGAACTCCTTTATGTAATGCGTTTATGGTATGCCCTGCTTAAAAATTGTCAATAACACATGTGTTTTTTCGAATGTGTATGCCTGGAGTTATGTCATCTAAAGCGATCGCTATGTGTAAGCGTCCGGATTTGAAGCAGTGACATCAAAACACACCCAAGTCTGACTTTCACCCTGACAAAAAATGCGTTTAATTTGACACAGCCTTGACAGATAGATGCCTGGACAGTAGTTTTGTTTGCAATTAATGACTAGGCAAATATTATGCACAATACTTCCGCTATTAGCGGCGATAAATTACCCCTTGGTTTGCTTATCCATCTCGCGAACCAGTTCAAAGACCAGATCATCAGCGAGTACTTTGCCGGTGCGAATATCACTGCACAACAATTCAAAGTATTGATTAATATACATAGAGGTTTCTCCAGCCCTGTTGAAATCAGCAAAAATTTGGTAATGGACGCCGGCGGCATGAGTCGCATGGTTGACCGCATGGTAAAGCGGGAACTGATTGCACGCACCCCGAACCCGCAGGATAAACGCCAGGTGATTCTGACGTTGACTGACGAAGGTCAGGCCCTGTGCGAACGTTTTGAGAAAGATGCGCAGACCTCAATCATGGGCAATCTCACCGCACGCCTTACTCCCGGGGAATCCCGCTTACTGGTAGAGCTCATTACAAAAATGCTCCCGGACGACATCACCGCACCTCATCGCTAACGTTTTCAAAAAGGTCATCACAAGATGGAAACCACACCTGCCCAAGATGTTGAGCGCGGTAGCAAGCGCAAACGTAACTTTATAATTTTGTTTTTTATTCTGGTGATTGCCGCCGGGGGAATACTGGCGTGGTATCTGCTTTACGCCCGCTTCTATGAATCTACCGATGATGCTTACGTAAATGGCAACCAGGTCACGCTTACGCCGCAGATAGGCGGTACGGTGACACAAGTGACGGTGGATGAAGGCGACTTTGTACAGAAAGGCCAGCCGCTGGTGCTGCTCGACCCGAGCGACACCGAAATCGCTCTCCAACAGGCGGAAGCCAACCTTGCGAACACCGTTCGTCAGGTTCGGGGTTTGTACAGCACGGCGGATAACTACCGTGCCCAGGTTGCGGCCAAAAAAGTCGCCTTGCAAACGGCACAAAATGACTATGCCCGCCGCCAGAAGATTTTCTCTTCCGGCGCTATTTCTTCGGAAGATCTTTCTCACTACCGTGATGCGGTCACCAGTGCACAAAGCGATTTAGCCGCCGCGCAGGAAGCGTTACGCACCAATACTGCAATGGTCGACGACACCGTTATCGACAGTCATCCGGAAATCAAAAGTGCGGTTGCCACACTGCGCCAGCGCTTCCTGGACAACGCCCGCACTACCATCGTTGCACCCGTAAGCGGTTACGTAGCCAAACGCGCTGTGCAGCTGGGTATGCGCGTGGATTCCGGCACCACGCTGCTGGCTATCGTGCCGCTGAGTGAAGTGTGGGTGGATGCAAACTTCAAAGAAAGTCAGATGTACTCCATGCGCCTGGGCCAGAAGGTCACGCTCAATGCGGATCTTTACGGTGACAACGTTGAATACCACGGCACTATCGAAAGCCTGGGCATCGGGACCGGCAGTGCGTTCTCTCTGCTACCCGCCCAGAATGCCAGCGGCAACTGGATCAAGATTGTTCAGCGCCTGCCGGTGCGTATCACGCTTGATCCGCGCGATATGCAGAAGCACCCGCTGCGGGTTGGCCTGTCGATGAACGTCCGCGTGGATATCCGCGACGACGGCGGCCATTTGCTGCCGCAGCAAACCGTTAGCACCCCACGTTTCAGCACGGATGTTTATCAAAACCCACTGGCGGAAGCGGACAAACTGGTGGCTACAATCCTTCATGACAACAGCAAAACGGTTGCCACAGGCAGCCGTTAAGAGAGACGTAATGCAAGATAAGGCCGCATTTACGCCGCCCACTATGTGGCTGGCGGTGCTCGCATTGTCGCTGGCGACATTTATGCAGGTATTGGACTCCACCATTGCAAACGTTGCGCTGCCGACTATCGCCGGAAACCTTGGCGTCAGCGCGGACCAGGGGACGTGGGTTATCACCTCTTTTGCGGTGTGTAACGCCATTGCCCTGCCGCTGACCGGCTGGTTTACCCGCCGGTTCGGGCAGCTAAAGTTGTTTGTTGGTTCGGTGGTGATGTTTACGCTCAGCTCGTTCCTGTGCGGCTTAGCGCACAGCATGACCGAACTGATCATCTTTCGCGCCCTGCAGGGTTTTTTCGCAGGCCCGATGTTCCCGATGTGTCAGACGTTGCTGCTGGTGATCTTCCCTCCCATCAAGCGAAGCATGGCGCTGGCGCTGCTGTCGATGGTGACGGTTGTCGCACCCATCGTCGGACCCATCACCGGAGGCTGGATCACCGATAACTATTCCTGGCCATGGATCTTCTACATCAATGTGCCAATCGGCATTTTTGCCACTCTCGTGGTCTGGACCCAGCTGCGTGCGCGTGAAGAAACGACGAGCCACGTGCCAATTGACTATATTGGCATTGCGCTGCTGGTGATGGGGGTTGGGTTGCTGCAGGTTGTATTAGATAAGGGCAACGATCTCGACTGGTTTGCTTCCCTGCAAATTGTCATCATGACGGTCATTTCCGCGATTTCCCTGGTGTCGTTTGTCATCTGGGAACTGGGCGAGCGCCATCCGATTGTTAACCTGCGCTTGTTCAAAGAGCGCAACTTTGCCGTCGGCACGCTCTCGCTAACGCTGGGTTACGCCGCGTTCTTCGCCATCAACATTATTCTGCCACAGTGGCTGCAAACTCAGATGGGCTATACGGCGATTTGGGCAGGGCTCGCCGCCGCACCCATGGGCGTATTGCCGTTATTGATGACGCCGTTTATTGGCCGCTATGCCAACAAAGTTGATCTGCGTATTCTGGCATCGCTGTCATTCCTGACGATGGGGGCATCCTGTCTCATCCGTGCACAGTTCAACACCGACGTGGATTTCCGCACCATTGCGCAAGTGCAGCTGTTTATGGGGATTGGCGTGGCGTTTTTCTTTATGCCTGTGACCACTATCGTCTTGTCGAATCTTAACGGTGCAGAAATCGCCGAAGGTTCCGGTCTGGCAACGTTCTTCCGCGTACTGGGTGGGTCGTTCGCCTCGTCGCTGACGACCTGGATTTGGTCCCGCAGAGAGATATTCCACCATGCCAATCTGACGGAGAGCGTCTCTGCGTACAACCCGGCGGCGGTGAATTATATTGAGAAGATGGGCGGGCTCACCCAGCAGAATATGGCGTCTGTCGATAAAACCATTGAGCAGCAGGCCTATATGATGTCGACCATTGATTACTTCTGGATATTAGGCTGGGGCTTTATGGCGCTGATTGTGGTTATCTGGTTCACGCGGCCACCCTTCAGTCGTTCTGGTCCGTCAGGTGCTCCGGCGGCAGGGCATTAAATGAAAGGTAAAACGTAAAGTAGCTGCTTTGAAGCGTACAACACAGGGCTAAACGTAGCGGAGAAAACCCTGACGTTGATTCTCACTGAGCCTGGACAGCCGAGCAGAAAACCTGAAGAGTGTATCTATGCTTCGGGTGCGCAGACAAAACAAAGCTTATTGCCTTCCGGGTCCCGGCAATAAGCGGCAAAGAAATCTGTCGCATATTCTCTAAATCCTGGCGGGCCCTCATCGGTTCCTCCCATCGTAATGGCAAGTTCCCAAATCTCTTTCACATCAGCGTGTGAGGCCACTAAGAAACTCACCTGAACACCATTTCCCCAGGTTGAAGGGAGGGCATTCACAGGGAGTTGTACATAGAACTGAGGCCATCTTTTATCCGGGTATTTCCAGCCCACACCTTGTGCGCTACCGCCATTTCCCTCAGGGATCTGAACGAGGCCTAATCTGGAAAGTATGGCTTCATAGAAACAAACCAGCTTGCTCAGATTTCTGGCTCCGACGTGTACATGACTAAACATGCGTGACTCTCCATGAAAAGTAACGATGACTTTTGAATTGCCATAAACAGTGTAGACCTTTTTAAATCGATGCATCACAGCACGCTTTTTCAGTCATATAGTCAGATATTTGCTCTTGGCTTCCCCTGGTCCGACATTTTCCAACGTAGCGGGCTGATTCGTGCCAGAAATGGACGTTACATACATCACAATATTTTAATTGATGAGGGCAGATTCAACGGATATTTTAATGAATTCATGTGGCTAGCATGAGCCTATTCAATAATGGAGATACAAATATG
>NZ_JAFMOS010000323.1 GCF_019049755.1 Rahnella perminowiae | reverse complement strand
GCCGCCCCCCAAGTCGGTGTGGGCCGACGCCCACGACCTTGAATTTGAATTTGAATTTGAAATTAAAAACTAAACGGGATTCAAAGGCCCCCCTTTAGCTCCCCCACTTTTTGTTTTATCAGCTGCCTCAGCCTCAGCGCCGCCTGCGATGCTGGCTGGTCCCGCCTGCTCAGCAAAATCACTTCAAACGGCAGCGGTTCCACAACCTCAACAATCTTCAACTGACCGATATACCGCCGGGCGGTAAACGTATCAACCACACCGACACCGCCGCCCGCCAGCACCATGTCGGCGATCACCGAGTAGGTTTTGATATACAACGCAGAGTGTGACATCAGGCCGTTCTCGCGCAGGACGCGGTTGAGCACCTGTCCCAGCGGATCCTGTTGCTGCAACATCAGCAGATCGTTCGCGCACAACCATGCCAGTGATACCGGCCCTTCGACCGGAGAATCCTTAGGCAACAGCGCGACCATATTGGCCTGATAAATAGACTCGGCAATCAGCTCCTGCGTAGCCTGCTCGCCAAACGCCAGTGCAAAATCCATTTTATATTGCAGCAGATCCTGACTCAGCGTATTGAAATGGCCGGTCACCAGTTCAACACTGCCGCCGGGGGTCTGACGACGAAAATCCACTAACACCGGTGCCATCACGCTGTGGCCAAGCGCATGCGCCGAACCGATGCGCACATGCTGGCCTTCACCCTGACGCAACTGTTCCGCCAGCTCACCAATGGCCTGAATATGGCTGAATAACGCTTCGACTTCCGGCATTAGCCGCCGCCCTTCCGGCGTCACAATCAGCCCCTGCGGTGTGCGGTCAAACAGCGCGAAACCCAGTTGCTGTTCCGCGTGATTCAGCACGCGGCTGACATTCGGTTGCGAGACGTTCAGCAGGCGTGCCGCCCCGCTGACACTGCCCGCCTGTAACACGGCCTGAAACACTTCAATGTGGCGTAAGCGCATTGCTGCCCTATTTCTGGGTGGTCGCTAAGTATGAGAAAGCACTTAACAGGCTGATAATATTTGCCACCGTCGGGCTGTGATAACCGACAGTAACGGCATCGAGACGCTCGACGCCGGGGATCAGGCCGAACAAATCTGCCAGAACCGGTTTCGCGGCCATCAGTTCGAGATGATACGGGGCACTGAATCTGGCGGCGGTAAGCGGTGCAGGTTTGCTGACGGCGATCGTCGCCTGTTTGCGGATTTTCGCGCAGGCAATCGACGGACTGTCAGATTCCGCAGCATTGGCGGAAATCGCACGTTTGACGCAGACATACTGCGATTCCGGATAATAACGGCGGATCCAGGTTTCAAGATGATCATCGCCGGTCACCAGCCATAAAGGAACGTTCAGTTCCGCACCGGCAGCGGCGTATAAATCGCTTTCGCCCACCACGTTGCCGTTGAGTTTGACGCGGTAAAAGGCACGGCCATTGATAGTATGCGCCAGAACGCCGTTTTCGCCTGCGGCGGTGTGATAGCCGACAAACATCAGGCCGTCGTATTGCTGTTGTTGCAGCCCTTCGACCATCGACAATCCGCGTGGTTTGCCCTGTACCAGCCGGGCGCGCGGGTCGATTTTATCGGCGCGCAGATTTTGCATCATCGCGTGGCTGTCGGCCACCGTCACTTCCATCGCGCCACCGGCAAACGCGCCATCAATGGCGGCGTTAACTTCACCTTCCATCAGCGCACGGGCGGCGTCGTAATCCGCATGTCCCGGGCTGCACTGTTCAGGACGCATGACACCCGCAACACCTTCAATATCCGCAGAGATAAACACTTTCATCATTCATTCCCTATGTGGTTTGGTTACCAGGCGGTGGTTAAACCCACAGCAAGGCTAGTTCACCAGGTTATCTAATACGTCACTTAACCCCAGACGGTAATGGCCGTCGAATCCGCAGACGGTTTCAGCACTCAGTAAGGCATCAATAATAGCGTGTTCTGTCGCGTCTGCCGCCAGCGCCAGTAAAGATTCCAGTTGCGCATCAGGCAGCGTGACACCGTCACGTTGCGTCGAGAATGCCAGCGCAATATCCCCTGAACCATGCCCCCAGTAACTGCCAAGACGTCCCAGTCCGGCACCGGCGCGTTTGGCGATGCGGCTAAGCTGGCGACTGTCGAGATAGCGGTCGCAGGCCATCACAATGATCACCGAACCGGCATCTGCCTGCGGCGCCAGTTGCGGCTGGATTTGTGCGATGGCTTCTCCGGCGCGTATGCCGTCAAGCGTCAGTTCCGAGAGTTTGCCAAAATTCGCCAGCACCAGAACGCCCAATGTAGCGTTGAGTGCTTCACACCGGCGCGAGGCCGTGCCGATACCGCCTTTTAAGCCGAAACAGCTCATGCCCCGTCCGGCCCCTACGCTGCCACGGGCGAAGGTATTTGCCGCGGTGTCCAGTGCGGCCAGCGCGTCGTCTTCACTGACCGCCATCGCCTGGATATCATTAAGATAGAAATCGTTGCATTCCAGGATAACCGGATTGATGGTGGCATCCGGACGCCCCATTTGCGGAAATTGCTGACAGCTGCGCTTTATCAGCGCGTTAAACAACGTGCCCGTGGCAAACGTATTACTGAGCAAAACCGGCGTTTGCAGCTCACCCAGTTCCATCACCTGAATCAGCCCCATCGGTTTACCGAAACCGTTTAATACCGCCACACCGCAAGGCAGGGGTTTTTCATACAAATTATCGCCAGGCGGCACAATGGCCGTGACGCCGGTCTGCACATCGCCAGCCGCTAAGGTGCTGTGACCGATACTCACACCGGCGACGTCGGTTATGGCATTGGTCGCGCCGCACGGAAATCGCGGGCGGAAAATCTGGCGTGTGGTGCGCCAGCGTTGCAGTAAGGCAGACAGCGCCTGCTGCTGAAATTGGTCTTCACATTCTTGCGGATGCATCAGTTTCCCGTATCAGATATTCATTTCACGATGACTTTTTCAGTTTAGGATCCAGCGTGTCACGCAGCGCATCACCGAGCAGATTGAATGCCAGGACGGTGAGGAATATCGCCAGTCCGGGGAACACGCTGACGTTCCATTTGCCTGCCATCATCATATTACGGCTCATCGCCAGAATATTACCCCACTCCGGCACATCCGGTTCCGGCCCCAGACCGATAAAACTCAGGCTGGCTGCGGTCAGAATACTGGTGCCGATACGCATGGTGAAATAGACGATAACGTTTGAGAGCGTGCCCGGCAGAATATGGCGTAAAATTACCACTCTGTCCGGTGCACCGATGCAGCGAACCGCTTCGACATAGGCACTGTGTTTAATCGATAACGTGGCCGCACGTACGATGCGGGCAAATACCGGCACACTGAAAACGGCGACCGCGATAATCACATTATTCAGCCCCGGCCCCAGAATAGCCACCACGGCAATCGCCAGCAACATACCGGGGAAGGCAAACAGCACGTCGGAGCCGCGCATGATCAGCATATCCAGCCAGCGGCCGTAATATCCGGCCAGCAGCCCGAGTAGCACACCGGCAGCCATGCCGAGCGTGACTGAAAAAATACCCACATAAAGGGAGATACGCGCGCCATAAATGATACGGCTGAGGACATCGCGACCTAAATCGTCCGTGCCGAACCAGTGTTGCGGCGTCGGACCGGCGCCGAGCGCCATCCAGTCCGGTGTCATCGGGTCAAAAGGCGCCAGCCAGGGTGCGAACACCGCGACAAATACCAGCAGCAGGATGAATCCCCCCGATATCAGCGCCATCGGATGACGGATAAAGGTATGGAAAAAGTCGTACCACGGTGAACGGATGTTATCGTTCTGCGAGGCCGGCTCAGCCGGTCGGATTTCTCCCGCAGAAGAGACAGGATCGGTCATAATCAGCTCCTAACGCAGACGGATAGCCGGATTGACCACCGCATACAGCATGTCAACCAGCAGGTTTATCACAATAAATTCAAAGACAAACAGCATGACCAGTGCCTGAATCACCGGCTGATCCTGCGTTTTGATGGACTCGATCAGTAACCAGCCCAGCCCCGGCCAGCTGAAGACACTTTCGACGATAATCGAGCCCCCGAGCAGGAAACCAAATTGCAGACCCAGCATGGTAATAATGGGGATCAGTGCATTGCGCATGATGTGCTTCCACGTCACCAGCCGGGCACGTAACCCTTTGGCATTCGCGGTGCGCACATAATCTTCCTGCGCCACATCAAGAAACGCCGAGCGGGTGAAACGTGCCATGACCGCCGCCACCGACGAACCCAGCGTGATTGCCGGTAAAATGATATCGGCTGGCTGGTTAAATCCGCTGACGGCGAATACCCCGAACGGCATGGCAACAAACTGGATCAGTAACAATCCGAGCCAGAACGGCGGCATGGAAATGCCGCCGACCGCCATGCTCATCAGTGTCCAGTCCTGCCATTTTCCGCGTTTCAGTGCGCAGACAACACCAATCACCAGCCCCAGCACCACCGACCACGCGAAGCCCGCCAGCGCCAGCAGCAGCGTTGGCATAAAGCCGCCTTCAATCACACTTAATACCGGCTGACGCGTGCGGTAAGTCATGCCCAGATCACCATGAACCATGCCGTCCAGCCAGTGCCAGTACTGTGCAGGCAGCGGATCGTTCAGACCCAGCAACTGACGCGCTGACTCAACCGCTTCAACCGGTGCATCCTGACCGGCATAAATACGCGCAGGATCGCCCGGCAGCAGTTTGATAAATCCGAAAACCAGTAATGACACCACCAGTAAGACGGGGATCATTTCCAGTATCCGGCGGATAAAGTAGGTCAGCATAAAAATGATTCCCTGAATTCAGTAAACTCCCTCCCCTGCGAAGGGGAGGGTTGGGG
>NZ_JAFMOS010000324.1 GCF_019049755.1 Rahnella perminowiae | reverse complement strand
GAAAGATATAGCAATAAATAATTCACAGCAAAATAATCCCTCTTTACAGCTGAATATTCCACAACATTGTAAAGTCAGGGACCGCGAAACGCTGCTAACGCTGTTCAGATTATTTTTATATGAACAGGAACGCGGCGGTAATTCTCTGGATCTGTTTCTGATTTTGCTGCTAGAAGAAGTCTCGCGCACCTGGCCGGAGAATGTTGAACCGGGCGGCCCCGGCGTGGCGCTGGCCTATAAAGCCCGTCAGCTGATTACGACACAATTCCATCTGCCGCTGGGAGCCTCTGAACTGGCGGAACGGCTGCATTGTAATGCTGATTATCTCGGGCGGGTTTTCCGCCTGACCTTTCAGATGACGCTGACAGAGGCGCTGCATAAACAACGGGTCGCGGCAGCAGAAAAACTGCTACTGGCCAATACCGGCAATGTGGCGGACGTGGCACGCCTGACGGGGTTTAACGACGTGGCGTATTTTCGTCGGGTATTTCGTAAACTACTGGGCATTACCCCTGCGGCCTACAAAAAGCTGTATTGCCGTGAGCATATAAACTCCCAATAATTTGATAAAACCTTGCGCTAACAATCTCAAAAACATCAGAAAACTCATGTTAGTATTGGGGTCTTCCGACTTTAAAGACAACTTTTGCCCATGACAGACTCCTTTGAATTTCTCAGTAATGTGCCGGTTAATCAGCAGATTTATCGCACCTTGCGTCAGGACATCGTCACCTGTGCCATCGCACCGGGGGCATTCCTGTCGGAGAAAGAGATTTCCACACGCTTTAATGTGTCCCGTCAGCCGGTTCGTGAAGCCTTTATCAAACTGGCCGAAGCCGGACTGGTTCAGGTTTTACCGCAACGCGGTACGTATGTAATGAAAATTTCCTCCAAACGGGTCGCTGACGGACGTTTCATTCGCGAAGCCGTTGAAACCGCCGTGGTACGCCGTGCAGCCATGGTCGCTACGGACAAAGATCTGGCGCTGCTCGGACATAATCTTGAGCGTCAGACACTGGCAGCAAAGCGTCAGCAAACGCAGGAATTCCTGCTACTGGATGATGAGTTCCACCGCACGATCGCACAAATTATCGACTGCCGTCTGGCATGGGAAACCGTCGAGCACATCAAAGCGACAATGGATCGCGTCCGCTTTCTGACACTCAGCAAAGTGTCACCGCCGGAAAATCTGATTGCACAGCATTATGCGATTTTTGACGGACTGCAAGCACATGACCCGGACGCCGCAGAAAAAGCCATCCGTATTCATTTGCAGGAAATGATTTCCACCATTACGCCCATTGCCGAACAAAACAGTGACTGGTTTGATGCCGAGTAAGTAAAGGGAAAGAGTACAATACAAGCAGTTTGCGACGGCGTTCAAATTTTGCGGGTTAGCCCTGAAATCTGTATGACAACTTGGTGTAAGCTGTAAACCACACCAATATCGTGGATACTTTTATGCCAGCCGCTGCCACCCTGAAAAAAAGCTACTACAGTGCCGATCAGTCACTCTCCCTCTCCCAACTCGATAACGAGAAAATCAGTCAGATCGTCCGGGATCTGGACGTGGCAGAAAGCGAAAAAGAACATTACGTCACGGGCTGGATGGGCCAGAACAGCGTGGTCCTGGTGAGGAATTATCAGGACAAACGGGGCACGTCCAGCGGCCTGGTGATGTCGCGTGGCAATCGTTACAAACTCACCGTTCAGGCCATCACTTTCCGTATCCCCAAAGTGCTGCTGTGGGTCACGTTCCGCCGTAAGCCCCGCACCATGACCGTGATCGCCTATAACAAGCTGGGCGAACAGGCGACCGGCCTGCAACAGTTCATGCATGTGCAGGATCCTGAACTCAGGGAGAAGCTGGAGCAGGACTGGCGTGAACTGAACGATTATCTCGGCATGGCCTGCTGGCAGATGGATAACAACCGCCCGCAATGGCGCCAGTTGCACGGCGAAATCACGTCGCAATCCCTCGTTTCGCTGGCTGAATCGCCATGGTTCAGCGGTAAAAAACTGCAAAAAGATGGCGAACTGGAAGGGCTGTGGTTGCACGGGCAGTTTATTGGCCGACGCAACGGCGAACAGGCGGCATTGCTGCTGTCATGGAAAGACGAAGAGAACGACGATATTGCCAGCTATCTGTTTGAACGGATGTCAGCGGACAAAATTCGCGTGATGCTGCGCCCGCGTAAAGAAGAAAAATTTTATCCGCTGAACCCGTTTGATGCCGTGCATTTGCAACAGGCACTGACGAAATTCCGTCAGGCTGAACAGGCGCTGAGTGAAACCCTGCGCCTCGCATAATCTGTGGTTACCACCAGCGGTGGAAATGATGTACCGGCCCGATGCCGTGACCGACGTCAAGTGAATCGGCCTGCATCAGCGCCTGCTGTAAATAGTCTTTGGCTTCACGCACAGCACCGGCCCAGTGTTGATGACGCGGACGTAAAGCGGCCAGCGCGGCCGACAGCGTACAACCTGTGCCGTGAGTATGTCGGGTATTCACGCGCGGCGCAGTAAACCGCTCGCGGGAACCCGGTGTAAACAGCCAGTCAGGGCTTTCCTCATCGCTCAGATGCCCCCCTTTCATCAGCACTGCGCCACATCCCATCGCCAGCAGTGCTTCTCCCTGCTCACGCATTTCGGTTTCGTTCACTGCGACCGCACATTCCAGTAACGCCGCCGCTTCCGGCAGGTTTGGCGTAATCATCGAAGCCTGCGGGATCAGCAAACGGCGCACCGCATCAACGGCTTCCGGCAGCAGCAAAGGATCGCCACTTTTCGCCAGCATCACGGTATCCAGCACCACAAACGGTGGCTGATAATGCCGGATCCGCTCCGCCACCGCTTCCACAATCTGGCTGTTTGCCAGCATGCCAATTTTGGTACTGTCGATCCGCACATCGCTCAGTACGGAATCAAGCTGTGCTGAAACAAACCCTGGCTCAATGTTATAAACCGACTGCACACCACGGGTATTTTGGGCTACCAGCGCGGTGATCACACTGGTACCGTACGCGCCAAGCGCCGAAAAGGTTTTTAAATCCGCCTGGATCCCTGCCCCGCCACTCGGATCAGTGCCTGCAATTGTCAGTGCATTAATACGTTTCATTGTCTGCCTCGCCGTTCAGCCATTCTTCGCCCATTAAATACAGATTATCGAGGAATTCAGGCGTGAAACTGCCCGGCCCTTTCACGGCCATACAGGCGCGTTCGCCCGCGCAGGACATCACCCGGCAGGCGGCGGCCACGTTATCCAGACGATCGCCCGGCAAAGCCGCAAAGGCGGCTACTACTGCGGATAGTGCGCATCCTGTTCCCACCACTCGGGTCATCATCGGATGCCCGCCAGCCACAGCCCAACTGCGCTGGCCGTCGGTGACATAATCGGTTTCACCGGTGACAGCCACGACTGCGCCGGTCTCACGCGCCAGTTGCTGTGCGGCAGGTAAAGCAGAAAAGGAATCATCGCCGCTGTCAACGCCGCGCCCGGACGCACTGACGCCGCTGAGGGCCAGGATTTCGGAGGCATTGCCGCGGATTGCTGCAGGTTTAAGTGTGATGAGTTCACGACAGAATTCTGTACGCCAGTTCAGGCCGCCGACGGCAACCGGATCCAGCACCCAGGGCTTTCCGGCCTGACTGCCTGCCTGAATGGCTGCCAGCATTGCCTGCGCATGGGGATGTGTCAGCGTACCGACATTGACCAGCAGGGCATCGGCGATGGCACTAAATTGTGCCGCTTCGGCGGGATCAACCACCATCGCAGGAGACGCGCCCAGCGCCAGCAGGACGTTGGCGGTAAAAGATTGCACCACGTCATTGGTCAGGCAGTGAACCAGCGGCGCAGCAAAGCGAAGTTGTTTCAGAGAAGTGGCGGCTAAAGCGCCGGGAATGTAGGTAGGTCGGGTATTCATAAGTCTCCCTACCGGCGCTCAAGAAGGCGGTATCAGGAGAGATACCTGACTTCCCTACGCTGGTATAATCCAGATCAGGTAATACGGGTAAAATCTCAGCCCTGCTTTGCAGCGGGCACCCCGAGTCAAGGGAGCATTATTGGCGGCGGAGGTCAGAAGATCAATCAGCAAATGCGTTAAAAAACCAATCAGTGAAGCTTATTGAACTCATTCCGCTTCACTGGCAGTATCTGGGCACAGACCTGAATAACATACGTTGATGAAAAACTTCCTCAGGAGTCAATGCTTGCCCTCAACAATGACTGTACGCCCTTATCAAGAAGCAGACCGCCCGTTTTTACGTACGCTCTATCTGGCCTCGCGCAAGCACACCTGGACATGGCTGGAAGACGATTTTCAGCTGGAAGATTTTGACCGGGCAGTGCTCGGCGAGACAATACTGGTCGCAGAACGTGACGGACATTTACTGGGATTCGCCTCAATTTTCACTCAGGAAAATTTTTTGCATAACCTGTTTGTTGATCCGCAGTATCAGGGAACCGGTGCAGGTTCGGCATTGCTTCACGCTGCTGAAGAAACCTTTACCCGTCAGGGATCGCTGAAATGTTTAGCCAAGAGTAAAAATGCCGTCGCTTTTTATCTGTCAAAAGGCTGGACCATCATCTCTGCGGGGGACAGCCCAAAAGGTGAATACTATTTATTTCATTCACCAAAGAAATAATTGAGAAGAAAATGATTACCCCGAAAAACCTTATTTTCACGGTTCTGACTAATATCATATTTTCTTTGTCGTTAAGAGGTTAAATTCCGCAGCAGTGCTATACATACGATGGCTTCCTTAAAAATTTCGAGGGGATGAATGAAAACCCTGAAACTGATGCAGATTGCTGCAGTGACCGGTGCGCTGTTCCTGGCCGGTTGTACC
>NZ_JAFMOS010000325.1 GCF_019049755.1 Rahnella perminowiae | reverse complement strand
AAACAAAACATAAAACATATAACGCCGGGTTGTCGCTTCAGCTTTGAATGTCCATCGTGCATTAACAAAAAATGAGAAGGTCACTGCAACTGCGAAAGCCAGAATATTAGCCAGCGATTGCCGGGTTCCGCAGGCGTACAAACCTGCAAACACCAGCCAATGTATCAGCGTATTAATCACACCCACCGATGAGTATCTTGTGAATAGCTTCAGCATAATGAATAACCGGGGAAACTCTCTGCAGATTTTAAAAGGTTAACCAGACGGCCACTTTAACAGCCGCAAAGTGAGATAGAAAGCCGGAATAATACAATATCCCTGCAACTGCTTGTGCCCAGCTGCAGTCTTATCATCCGCCCTTTCCTCGTGAGTGAGAAAAAGTTAATGACCGTGGCTAACAATTGCACATTGAGCGTCGCAGGCGTAAACCAGTGGATAGCTCACGTAACGGCACCGGGTCGGGTAGACCGTGTCTTACGCGCAGCACCTGAAGAAGATACCGAATACATAGAGGATAGTCGTATGTCTAAAAATGGAAAAGTGGCTTTAGTTACAGGTGGCGGTCAGGGGATCGGCCGCGCGATTGCACTGCGTCTGGCGAAGGATGGCTTTGCTGTGGCTGTGGTGGATTTCAACGGGGAGACTGCACAAAAAGTCGCTGAAGAAATTAATCATGCCGGTGGTAAAGCGATTGCACAGCTGGCGGATGTGTCTGACCGGGAACAGGTTTTTGCTGCCGTAGAAGCAGCCACCAAACAACTCGGTGGGTTTGACGTCATTGTGAATAATGCCGGTATTGCGCCGACAACACTGATTGAAGACATCACGCCTGAAATTGTTGATAAAGTTTATAATATCAATGTGAAAGGTGTCATTTGGGGTATTCAGGCCGCGGTTAAAGCATTCAAATCACTCGGACATGGCGGCAAAATTATTAATGCGTCATCACAAGCCGGGCATGTGGGTAACCCTGAACTTGCCGTCTACAGTTCGAGTAAATTTGCGGTTCGCGGGCTGACACAAACGGCAGCACGCGATCTGGCCTCGTTGGGTATTACTGTCAATGCCTTCTGCCCGGGGATTGTGAAAACACCGATGTGGGAAGAAATAGATCGTCAGGTGTCTGCAGCAGCTGGAAAACCGGTGGGCTATGGTACCCAGGAATTCGCTAAGAATATTACACTGAAACGCCTTTCTGAACCGGAAGATGTTGCGGCTTGCGTTGCTTACCTCGCCGGGCCAGATTCCGATTATATGACCGGTCAGGCGCTGCTGATTGATGGCGGTATGGTGTTTAACTGATCTGCTTTTCTGTCTGTCAGGCCTCTCCTGATGAGAGGCCTTTTTGTTTCTGTTTGCTGGCCGTTCAATGCCTGGCCAGCGGAATATAGTATTCGCAGGTTACGCCTTTGAGAGCAGACTCACGCGAGTATTTTTCCAGGTCCGGCTGCATAATAAATTCCAGACCCAGAGTTGGCAGAAAAACGGAATACAGATACAGAATAAAATCATTCAGCCGGTTAAGATCGTACGGATAGTTGATCTTCAGATAACGACTGGCCGGAACCAGGATGTTATGGCTGTCACGGGGTTGCACCTGATGCGCCACGGTATAATCCATCTGCAACGCATTCGCCACTTCATCATTTGTATCTGGCCGGCAGTCCGACAACCCCCAGACCGGCGCCAGCAGTGATTCCGGTGTTTCCAGATAACGCAACAACTGCGCGCGGTGAACGTGATTCTTACTGTTGAATAAGGCCTCAATAGGGTAAGAATGTGAGACTGTTTCCCCTTCAAACGCCATCTCCGGCAGTTCAACGATTTCATATTCCGGTTGCGGAAACTCATCGACAGTCAGCGGCGCGGTGATCCCGTTCATGGTCCATGATGCGTTGCGGCGATACGTACCGGGAGTTTCGGCGAAGTTCTTTTTGAATGAACGCGTGAAGGTTTGCTGCGAATCGTAAGAGTAATACAACGAAATATCGAGGATGGGCATATTAGTCAGACGCAACGCGATAGCGGCCATCGTCAGACGACGGTCACGGATGTATTTACCCAGTGCGTAACCCGTTTTACTTTTAAACAAACGCTGAAGATACCACGGTGAATAGCCGGTTTTTTTCGAGGCTTTTTCCATGGTCAGACGATCACTTAAGTTGACTTCGATCCAGTAGAGTAGCTCTTTGATCAAATCATCATGAAAATCAGGTTTTTGTTCGCTCTGCAAAATGAACTCCCTGTGCTGCTATAAAGTCGCATCATTATCAATGCGCGACAGATTTTGAAATCACCTTTATTACGACGAGAACATCCGCGCTGTGGCTAACGTGTTTTAAACATCAGACGTTTCCTTACGGTCGGGTTCCCGGGCATACAGCTCATTTTCGATGGCACGGTTCAAATTGTATTCGGCACAGTCTGCGGTTAGCCCGAGGGTTTCGAGACGTGACATGGCATCCATGCTGCTGCTCAGGCCAATCAGTCGCCAGGAGATGAGCTCAGGAGATTCTCCTTCAACAAACTGCCCTTTTTGCCTGCCCAGGGTGATAGCGTTGGAAACCAGTTCATGCCAGTCAGCAACTGACACGGCAAATGCCGCTTTCATCCGCGGCTCCTGTTCAGTCAGGAGCATCGCTTCGTGCCAGAGCGGGATCGCGTTGAGCAACGCGTCGCCATGCGGGCCAACCAATAGAAGATTGAGCTGTTCACGGGCAGTGAGCGTGATTGATTTTTCCAGTAACTGGTCTTTAAGGACTTTCATCACCTGCGTATAAGCCTGCGCACGTAGTTCAGCCGCACTGGAAAAATGATGATGTACCTGACCTGTTGCAACGCCGGCTTCCTGTGCGACCCGACGGACGGTTGTCGCAGCCAGACCTTCACGACGGGCAATTCGGGCGGCGGCTTCCAGAAGGGTGGTTCTGCGTGCTTCTTTACAAAGATATGCCACTAAAAATCCGGAGCAGGATAAACAGAGGAGGATAATGCCAAGACTTGAACGGATGTTCAAGATTTTTTGAGAACGTTCATTCACCTGTGAATTCATATAGGTAAATGCCTTGCAATCTCATGTAAATGTGTACCCGCCGAATCGGGAAAAACTTAGGACGGGGAGTATTATCGGCTGGCACAGGTAAAACTGGAGGCTACTTTTGGATCACCCTTCCCGTTGTATCGCGGAAACAACGGATAATCACATAAAGGCATTTCGCGTCCTGCAGTCGCTTTGTTTGTATCAGTCATCACTTGCTGGCCTGGATCGATCCCATGTACGACCCATTTATCCAGTGTCCCCAGAGAATCCCAGCTTACCCGATAAGTGCCGCTGCTGTGGGTGAAACCGGGGGCCAGGTAAAAGCGGGCAAACCGGTGAAGTTCTTGCTCACCAAATTCAGCTTTCAGTTTTTCGTAATATGCCACGGTGTTTCCCGGCGGAACGGCCATATCCGCCGTGCCATGCATCAGTAACAGTTTTCCTCCGTGCTGCACAAAAGCGTGAATGTCGGCACTATCATTATCGATTTGTACTGCCAGTTCTTTCAGCCGTGTCTCGTGAGCTGCGGGATCAAAGCGGAGAGAATCGTAACTGGCATCACGCATCACTTCGTAGCGTACGGCCTGATCACCCATCATATAAGGAAAGGAAATAATGATATTGCTGGCTTCTGGTTTTGGCCTGTTGGCACCGGAGCCAAAAACACTGACCAATGCGGATGCATCTGCACCGCGCAAAATGGGCCATGGGGCGAAATGATCACCCGTCAGCAGACTGACACCTAAAGGAACCGGTTTATCAAGCATCCGGACCAGCGCGATTTGCGGGTCTGAAAGACAGCTGGCACCCACATCTTTTCCTTCCGGGCAGCGCAGATGTGCCAGTTTAAAGGTGGTACTGCAGGCATCCGGATCCGCGACCACACCATCAGCCAGACCATCGAGTTTGTCGCAAGCGCCAGTAACGGCATTGGCAATCAGCGCGGCTTTTGCTGGCGAAATCCATGCGCCCGGCGTGTTGTAGATGGCCTTTCCGATGCTGATCCCGGCCAGATGCAGTTCAACGACGTTATAAACGGGATGAATGGCAATCGCACCGTCGTAGTCGAGCGGGAAGCGTTGGATCGCGGCAAGCGCTTCGTGGCCACCTTGTGAATTACCCTGGAAGTACATGCGATCCGGCTTACGACCATAAGCTTGTCGGATTAAGGCCACGGCCACATCGTGTGTTTTCTTGATTTGCGCACCGGCAAAGTTATCCCAGGCTTCCTGATTAAGGGTAAAGGAAGCATCGGACACCCCGCCCTGATGGCCGGAATCACTGGCAAACGTGGCATAACCTTGTTTTATTGCTCCGGGTGTGGCTGCCGGGGCAAGGCGTGCTGTGTCAGCGTCTTTAATCGCGCCGTCAAAACCACTCCCCCCCAATTGCAGGGCTTTACCGTTCCAGTCAAGCGGCAGATAAAGCTCAAAATTAATATCGGGAGCATCAGTATCGACAGGCTCTATCTGCCCTTCAACTTTGCAATGCTGATTACCCGGATGGCCTGCCATCGCCACGGTGGTAACCCGCGCTCCTCTTGTCGGAAGTCCGATTGCAGCTGCACTGATATGCACATTTTTTAAGGCGACGCACTGTGCCTGAATGAGGCTTTTGTCAGGAGCAGATAAAACAGTGGCGGTGAACAGTACAAGCGGGCAGAGACAAAGAGAAGCTTTCATCAAAGAACGTTCATTCCGGCGGCTAAGTAAGGACAGTTTGTCATTAAATGACCCGTGAAAAAAGTCTTTTGAGTTCAGGGCATTTTGAAAAAGTTCATAAGGGATATTAATTATATATGTGATGAATATTAAATC
>NZ_JAFMOS010000326.1 GCF_019049755.1 Rahnella perminowiae | reverse complement strand
AAATAAGACAGGTCAATGGTTAACCGAAAAGTTTAGGTTAAAAAGCCGGAAAAACAGAAATAGCTGTCGTGATTTTAAGCATTTACCTTATGCTGCAAAAAAGCGGCTTTTACCCCCCCTTTGAGCAAAGTGATATAAATTTCACAACAGCAAAAAATTACTTACTGTACTGAGCTTCCGTCACTTTCTCCATCCACTCAACCGGACTGCCATTGAGGGATTCAGCAATCGCGATGTGAGTCATCGAATTCTCCGGAGTAGCTCCGTGCCAGTGCTTCACCCCTTCCGGGATCCACACAATATCACCCACATTCATTTCGCGGATTTCGCCGCCGTCTTCCTGCACCCAGCCGCGGCCGTGTGTGATGATCAACGTCTGACCCAACGGATGCGTATGCCATGCGGTACGTGCGCCCGGTTCAAAGGTCACGGTTGCGCCACCGACACGGGCGGATTCGGTGCCGCTGAACGGCGCGTCGATACGTACTTTGCCGGTAAAATAATTTTCCGGCCCTGTTTGTGAAGGTACAGAACCGCTTTTGGTAATTTTCATTTTATCTGTCATCTCATTCTCCGCTTCGGTAACCACTGCTGGAAAGTTCGTCATGGGATAAACCATAACGCCGTTCGTTTCTTGCGACCAGAGGGCAAGTTTGCCTTGCTGCTTGATGCGCTGCGATATAAAAATTAGTCGCACCGATCACTATTTAATCAAAACACACGCAAAGAGTGTTGATACTTATTTCATGAAGATAATTAATTGATTTTATTTAAGTTGTGTCTCATTCTGTCCGCACTTTAAGAAATATTGTACTTTTTGCATTTGCAGCCCGCCTGGAGCGGGCTTTTTTATGTCTGAAAGACTGTCAGATATAAATTACGTCAGGTTGCGTACCACCCGGCAGGGATTTCCACAGGCGACAACCCCCGCAGGCACCGGTCGAGTGATGACACTTCCGGCGCCAATTGTGCAGCCATCGCCGAGGGTCACACCGGGTAATATCACGCATCCGCCGCCAACCCAGACATCGTTACCCAGGCTCACCGGCCGGGCGCTGCCAATATGTTCACGACGTAAATCGATATCCAGCGGATGCTGTGCGGTATAAATTTGCACATCAGGGCCGATAAAAACGTTATTCCCTATTGTGACCGGCGCGCAATCGAGTAATACGAAATTAAAATTGATGAACACATTATTCCCGATCCGGGTATTTATGCCGTAGTCAATGCGCATGCCTTTTTCAAAATGGACATTGCTGCCTACTTCCCCAAAAATTTCCCTGATCAGGGCATCTTTCTCCGCCGTCTGACGGGCGCCCAGCGCATTAAATGCGTCCACTTTATCTCGGGTCTGATAACGAATTTCGCGTAATTCGTCGTCATTAATATAGTAATCCAGCCCACCCGTCATTTTATGTAAATCGCGCATCAACTGCTCCTTGATAAAGTTCACATCCACTATGAAGGATCGGGGTCTTTACTGCCCGATATCGCGCAGTTTTTTCCCGGCCATAAGATTTCTTTCAATTTGCTCCAGCGTGACGTTTTTCGTTTCCGGTATCAGGATGAAAGTGATCACCACAAACACCACGTTCAGCGCGGTGTATAGCCAGAATGTCCCTGCCGCACCGATATTATCCATAAGTGTCAGGAAAGTAGCGCCGATAATCATGTTCGAAATCCAGTTGGTGGTCGTCGAACAGGTGATACCAAAATCACGGCTTTTCAGCGGCTGAATTTCAGAACACAGGATCCACACCACCGGCGCAGCACTCATGGCGTAACCGGCAATGCACATCATGGTCATACCGACCGACAGCCAGGAAAGTGCTGTACCGGCCGTGCCCAGATTGAACTGCTGAAGGCAATATCCCAGCACCAGCGTGCCGAGCGCAATCACGCTAAACCCAATTTTCAGTGCCGGTTTGCGTCCGGCCTTATCGACCATGCCGATGGCAATGAACGTCGCAAGCACGAACGTCAGCCCGACAATAATGGTGGCGATCATCTGCTGGCGTGTACTGGTAAATCCCGCCAGGTTAAAAATCTTCGGCGCGTAATACATGATGATATTCATGCCGGTAAACTGCTGCATTGCCTGCAACAACATGCCTAAACCGACGGCGCGGCGCACGTTGCCGTTGGCTTTAAACAATTCCCATCCGCCCTGTTTCAGTTTAAGGCTTTCACGGATTTCATTCAGTTCCTGACGGGCTTTTTCCGAGGTGTCGCGCAGCATTCTCAGCACACGCTCGGCTTCAATATGCTGCCCTTTGGCAGCCAGCCAGCGCGGACTGTTCGGTAAAAAACACACGGCGATCATCAGAACAAATGCCGGGATAGCCAGCACGCCCAGCATCGCGCGCCAGTCACCGCTGCTGCTGAAGGCGGTGTCAGAAAGGAAGGCCAGCAAAATGCCAAGTGTCACCATCAGCTGATACATGGCAATCATCTTACCGCGAATAGTTTCTGACGCCATTTCAGACAGATACAACGGTGCGGTGTAGGAGGCAATGCCGACAGCAAAGCCGAGGATCAGGCGCGACACCATCAGGATTTCGACGCTCGAAGCGAAAGCCGAGCCCAGAGAACCGAGGATAAACAGCAGTGCCGCCGCCATCAGGCTGTATTTACGTCCCAGCCGGAAAGAAAGCCAGCCATTGGCCAGTGCACCGAACGCCGCACCAAGCATCATGATGCTGACAACCCATTCCTGCTGACGACTGCTCAGCACAAAATGATCAGTAATAAAGGGAAGCGCACCAGAAATCACGCCAATATCGAGACCGAATAACAGCCCCGCCATCGCCGCCGCAAAAGACACAAACAGGTTCATTACTTTGGTATTTTTGAGCGGACTTTCAGTCAGTTTTGCTACATCAGATGACGACATTTTTTTCTCCGGAAAGAGGGAATACAGCAACGGACATCAGAAAAAAATCATTCAGTCATTACGATAAGCACAAGTGCCCTGTGGGGTGAGAGCAGGAAAGGCACATATATACACAATCGTGCTGCGCCGGACTTTTTGTGATCGGGATCACCGGAGAGAAGATCACGGGGAAATATTACGGCAGAATAAAAGACAGGCAGAGCAGAACATTGCGAGATGTCTTCCAAATCTGAATACAACTCCCTGTAAATGCATCCAGCCTGTTTATTTGTTCCGGCAGCAGGAATAAAGTTTCCCCGCTGCGGCACTATCCGCAGCCGGAATTAGCGTTCCGATACTTACACGACGAAATTATGTGATAATTTCGTATGCTTTGATTCACCCCAAATAATGGTGGCTCAGGCAGGGGCTTCGCAAGAAGCATCGGATTCGTGTAAGCCGGTACGCTAACCCTGTCTGAGCTGCCACCCGAGTTTAGCGTCTCAGGTGGTCGTCTTTATGGTATCAGCGCGCTGGCATCCGACTCTGCCGAAGGGTTGTGTCACGGCTTATTGTGCCTGAGTGAAGGGCTGGAGAATGGCGAGATAGTACCGCCGGAAGGCATCCCGCAGGTCAGCGCCTATCTGAAGGCGACCGCGCATTTATTACCCGTATTGTTTGAGCTGAGTGAACGGGCGAATGGCGGGTTAGGGAAAGCGGGAAAAGTAACTGCCGCGATTAACTGACCGGTCTCAGACATGAAAAGGCCCGCCGAACTCCTCTGGCGGGCATGAGAGCACTCTGCTCCCCACATCGTTTAATCATGAAAATTTTTTACTTTTCAGTTTGCACTGAATGGGTTCAGGCGTCAGGATCTTCCCTGATTCTTCCATCAGCAGTAAGAAAGGTTCATTGATAATGACGACTCAGACACCTAAAACGCCGGTTGCGGCTGGGACAATCTTTAGCGCCGCCGGCCTGCAATTTCTGAATAAGCTCGCGCAAAACAATACCCGCGACTGGTTTAAAGCCAATCAGGATGAATACGAGAACACGCTCAGAACTCCCGCGCTGCGCTTTATCGAGCAAATGCAACCTGAGATTATTGCCATTTCTCCGAGACTGACTGCCGTCGCGAAAAAAGTGGGCGGCAGCCTGATGCGCCCGCAGCGCGACAGCCGGTTCAGCAAAGATAAAACGCCATACAAAACCAATGTTGGCATTCAGTTTCGTCACTTTCAGGGCAAAGATGTTCACGCTCCGGGACTCTATCTGCACATCGCCGAAGACGGTTGTTTTATTGCAGCGGGGATCTGGCATCCGGAATCAAAAGCGTTAAACGCGATTCGCGCGTGTATTGATGAAAACCCCAATGCTTATCAAAAAGCGCTCAAATCATTGCATGATAACGGGTTTGTAATGGATGGCGACAGTCTCAGTCGTCCGCCAAGAGGCTTCGATAAAAATCACCCATTGTTAACTGAATTAAAACGCAAAGATTTTATCGCAATTAAAAACATCGCTTTTGAGGATCTGTGTAAGCCTGATGTTATCGATTTTTGCGCAGAACAGTTCAGACATTGTGCGCCGTTGATGTCCTACCTGTGTTTTGCTCTTGAACTGGATTTTTAGTCCCCGCTGAGTAGAAATGTCCCGGCCCTTTTACATGGACTGAAGTTCAGGCATAAAAGATGTTGACTGAAATACCTGTATCAAAAGGAAAGTCAAAGATCTTATCTCTCCTCCGTGTTAAATCGGAGGACACACTTTACCGGTGCGCTGATAGTTAGCGAATCCCCTTGCGTAGACAGTTGCCACCCAGTAAAAGTCGTGATCACATGAAGCCAGATATGACTCCTGATACCCAAATAGCCAAAATTTCACTTTAAGCCGTCATAACAGCAATCAGCCAGAGGTCTCGTAGTGGAATACACAGGGTTAAGGGCCTCGATTTCGGATCACTCAGGCCACTCATTGTTCCCATGCTTGAGTGACCGGTAGCAAATAAATTTATATCAATGCCCACTTCTAAGA
>NZ_JAFMOS010000327.1 GCF_019049755.1 Rahnella perminowiae | reverse complement strand
GCAGAAAACTCTTCATCAGGCAGAAACGGTGGTTTTGTGAGCACTGCCGCTTCACTGGCAAAATCAGCTGTAGTCACTAGGCTTATGTATTAAATGGAGAATTCCGAGGTGAAAATGGCAGAACACGAACTGAAAGAAAAACGCATTGAAATTGTTAGAAATTTCTACGCCAAACTGGATCAGGCAGATGCGTCATTGCTGGATCTCTTTGCTGAAGATGTGGTGCTGTTTTTTCCAAAATTTGGCACTGCACAGGGAAAAACTTCGCTGGGGGAACTCGGTAAACGCTTCGCGCTTGAAATCGATAAGATCCAACACATTCAGGACGCGTTCCGTTTTCTGAGTGACGGAGATGCCATTGTGCTGGAAGGGCAGATGCGTGGCGTGATGCAAAACGGTGACCGCTGGCCGACGTCGGAGGCCGGCAGCCATCATTTCTGCACGGTCTTTGTCTTTGATGATTTGCTGATTAAACGGCTGAGTATTTATCTCGATCCTGATTTCAATCTAGAGGATAAGAAGCGGGTGAATAATTATCGTCAGGCGGTGAAAACTGAGGAAAACAAAACCTGAGATCACCGGATAAAAAAGAAGGGAAACCGTTTCAACCCACGGTTTCCCTTCGCCAACTGCCGGTTATCAGGATTCGGCAGGGACAATATTGTTCTTGTAGCGTTGCAGAATCGGTGAGTTGATGTCCGACGGGTTCTGCAACTGCCACAGGTTACGTTCGATGCCGTCATTCACCAGATAAATCACCCCGGATTCAATCGCCGACATCAGGCACAACATCACAGGCTCATTGGTGGTGTAACCCAGTTCACCTTCCAGTAACCGCTGATAGTCGATAAAGCGGAACACCCCGGCCTGCACTTCATACGACAAAATCGTCTTGCTGGTATTCACGGACGATAAAACTTCTCCGGTATTGACGTCGACAGCACGCAGGTTCACGGCTATCTGGTCCAGCTGGTATTGTGTGCTGGCTCCGATACCGAAGTATCGCGCCCCCGCACCGCCTGATTTCACATTACTTTCGTAACCGATTATCGAGCCTTCAATCAGGATATTCGCCGCGACCAGCGAGGAAAGCGGCCGCTGATTATTGATGGCGACGCTGCCATTCTCCTGCGCGGCACGAATAATTTTGCGTTCGTTCAGTAAGTTTTGCAGCCCCTGACGTTCCAGCGGGATAAACCATTTGGAATCTTTGAGTGCCGATACCAGCATCGCTGTGGCACTTTGCGGCACGGCGGTCGAGAAGTTACTGGCCGGATATGGCTTGAACTGGCCCGTTTCATCCTGAATGTTATAGACCGACACAAAAATCCGGCCCTGCGGCGAAGGCAAGTGAGTCAGATCGGTATAGCTTGGTGCCCGGGGCAATAATGTCGGTCTTGCGGCTTCTTTCGGTGCTGCTGTGAGGCACCCGCTCAACACAAAAACTGCGATGAGTAATAAATAGCTGCGCATGATGTCGTTCCTGTTTTTATTGGTCATCGGAATCAGTTGGTCGTGGCGGACAAGCCCTGTACCTGGATAGTGGAAATTTTGCCGGTCTTGCGGTCAGTGACATTCATCACCAACTGCCCGTCGGTATTCTGGATATCCACGATAAAGTCTTGTGTTACCAGCCGCCCCGGTTTCCCCTGATTGACGTTGCCCATCAGGCTGCCCAGTAATTGCGACTGTATCGAGGCGGTAAAATTATCCAGCGCGGACGTCTGGGTGGAGCCGAAGTCATAGCTGTCGGGATCTTTATAAGAATTCTGCGCCTGAGCTTCGTTGAGCAGAAACGCACCATTATTCGGGTTGCCACCAAAATTCGGGTTGATGAACTGAAAAACCATGTTGCCGCCCCAGGAAACCGGGGATGCCGTCAGTAATGCCAGCAGCATGACTGAACGCGAAGCTGAGACTGGAATATTCACGATGCTCTCCTTAAAAGAGGCTGTGCATTAAAATTCGTCATGGGCGAGATCCCCGGTGCCCAGTAACGCTTTGTCTAACTGCCGCCGTGATAGTGCTTCGCTCACCCCGGCAATGGCGGTATCGACGTCCTTATTAAAATTGCGACGGTTGGGAAACAGCAAAGCCTGATAAAGAGTGTCCTGACCTATTTTTATGGTGATCCAACTGCCCCAGCGGGCGCTGGGCCTTTCTGAAATGGTGAGCGTTTCCGGGTAGTTCTGTTCCCATTTGCCGGTGAAGCCACGGTAAAAATCATGGCCAACCGAAGTCACGGTTCTGTCGGTGATAAGCCCCGGATCTTTTATATCCGCAGCCTGTACATGCAGGCAGGTGGCGCACAGCAGCGCCAGCCAGAGCCAGAAGCCCTTTATGCACATAGTCATGATGTCAGCGCTTGAGGTTGTCGTTAGCCCAGGACGCCGCCTGGGTACGGTTTTTAACCGATATTTTCCTAAATAAATTATAGAGATGCGTTTTAACGGTGTTCTCGCTGATAAACAGCAAACGCGCGATTTCCGTATTCGAGGCACCCACACGTAACTTATTAAGGATCTCTTTTTCGCGATGAGTCAGGCCGGTATCTTCTGAGTGAAGCTGGCGGAAAGCACCGGACTGATTGATCAGGTAACTGGCGAAGCCCTGAGAGAAGTAGCATTCTCCACGGATCACGCTTTTAATCCCTTCCACCAGATGTGCTTCATCGGTGGAAAGATAAAAAACGGCGCTGATCCCCGGCCAGGTTTCAATTTCCCGAAAATGATAATTATCCGGTGTGTTTAATAATAATAACTTCACATTGTCGTGATAACGGTTTACCGCTGTTTGCCACAGATCAATTGTCCGACGATCGGCCTCCATCATATCGAAGAGAATTAATGCCTGATGAAGCGGCTGATCTTCAAGTAATTTATGGATATTGTGAAGCCGGGCATTAACACAAAGTTGCTGTTTTAATTGCTGCAATAAAGCACTGGCTTGTAATGATGGTTTAGTCACTAATAAAAGAATATTATTATTGATTGCTGCTTCATTACTCATAATGAAACCCTGCCCTGATTTTTATAGCCACAGTCTGCCATTGCCTGATCACTGAAAAGGCAGGAAATAGACTGAGATTTTATTTTGCTAAACCTATAGCGATATGTTTGCTGTGTATATCTGAAAGTAGCAAATATTCACAACCTGAGGCACATAATATTTTCAGGCGGTTTTATGTGCGTTACTGACTCAATTTAGCTTTTGGTTTACCTTACGCAAGGCTTATTTGTGTTTCAGAATGTAACATAAAATGTATAAAGCTTTCCTTATGTATTGACGGGAATTAATTCCCGTCATGTTAAAGAGGACTTAACTACTAATTTTACACTAAATTAACGTTTGGCCTTGTTAAGGCTAAATATTTCTTCGATAGCAACCCGGTTTAATTGTGCTGAAACACCCGCCGGCTGCATGCTTCGCCTTTAATAACCCAAATTATGGTGTCTTTTTGTATTGATTTCACTTAGGTGAGCAGGCCTGTAAGTCACTTTACATCGGGTTAAACAGCGCTATAAAGCAGCGGAAAGGCTTTTTTTTGCGACTGCTAAGGGATGAAAGTGTGCAGGTGATCTCTTTTACGTGGGTTTTTAATTTCAAAGAGAATTAAGAATAGTTGCATTTGTGTGATTATTTAAACTGTTCTGCACTTTAATTTTAGGATTAATGCCATGGGGTTGATTAGCCCCGCTGACCTTTTACACCATCGTTCCGGACAGTCCGCATGATAAAGGTCGTCTCATACTTTCTGATGAAGCCTGAAATTAAAATACGACGGGCGGGTGAGTTCCTTATTTTCAGTAAACACCATAATCAATTTGTCCGCAGCAATTAACCGGTGAGCTAAGTAAGGTGCCGGTATATACAGGGTGACGAAATGAAAAAGACTTTATTGACCCTGGCGTTACTTACAGCATCCTGGGGGATTCATGCACAGCAGTTTGATATGACTTATCCGGAAATCAATTCTGCAGCGTCGGATCAGATTTTCGCGGGTGCAGGAAATTCAACGGGGAACTCCGCTGTAATTTATCAGAGCGGTAATAGCAATCTGACTGTTACCCATCAGACGGGTTACGGAAATTCAGGTGCTATCCGTCAGACCGGGTCAGAGAATACAGCACTGCTGAATCAGCGAGGTAATGGAAATAACGCGGATATATCCCAAAGCGGTAGCGATAATTTCGCCTACATATCGCAAACCGGCGGCGGGGATGCATCCATTACGCAACAGAATTTTGGCAATACCGCATACATTCTGCAAAAAGGCCGGAGTGTAACGGAAATTCGTCAGAATGGTACGAACCAGAGCAGCGGCGTCGTACAAAACTCGTCAGGAATGGCGATTAGAGTGACACAGCATTAGCAATCAAATCGGCCCAAAAAGGGTAGAACGTTTTTTATGACATCCGACATTAAACCAATGGGGTAGCATCATGAAACTTTGGAAAATTGTGGCAGTTTCCGCTTTAGTCGTCAGTGGCAGTGCGTTTGCAGGGGGCAATGATGGTCATCACGGTGGCGGACCCTCCGGCCCGTCAACACCGCCGTCAACGGTCCCGACATTCACGGCAACTCAGTGGAATTCTGAAATTCAGATTTACCAGCAGGGCACGGCTAACCTGGCGAATGCCACTCAGTCTGGCGCACAAAAATCGCTGACCTCCATCGGTCAGGATGGTTACAGAAATACCGCGAGCACCAATCAGACTGGCGACGGCAGTCTGGTGAGCGTTTCTCAGAAGGGTGACTTCAACAATGCTAACGTTGCACAAACTGCAAACGGCAGCAAAGTGCTGGTTTCCCAAAATGGTTCTGGCAACTATGCTCAGGCTTCGCAAGGGGCTAACGGTGCTCTGACCAATATTGTTCAGTCTGGTACCGGCAACCTCGCGTACGCTTCACAAAACTGATTCAGCTCCCTCCTCTGTGAAGGGGAGGGCTGGGGTAGGGTATTACTCGCAACGTCGGATTTGATGTTGCCTGCGAAACCCC
>NZ_JAFMOS010000616.1 GCF_019049755.1 Rahnella perminowiae | reverse complement strand
ATGAAATGGTTAGCAAAAGACTAAGGGTTTTTCTGACGGGGGTTTTAGTGCAACCTATGCCGCAGATTTTTATCCCATAGGTTTTTGATATATTGCCCCGTCTGTTAATAGATCGGCAATATGGCGCGTTTAAGGAAGATTCAGTGAAACGTAGTGTAATGAGTGTTTTATCTTGTGTATTGATGTTCTCCGCAGGCAGTGCGAAAGCTATCGCACCACTGGATTTCCCTGTCGTGCCACCGAGCATTGACGCAGCGTCTTTTGTGCTGATGGATTATGCCAGTGGTGATGTGCTGGCCGCCGGCAATCCGGATGAACGCCGTAACCCGGCCAGTCTGACCAAACTGATGACCGGTTATGTCATTGACCGCGCGTTAGATCATAAAAAAATCACCATGGATGACGTGGTGACCGTTCCGCAGGAAGCCTGGGTCGCCGGTAATAAAAGTCTGGCCGGTTCCTCACTGATGTTCCTCAAGCCGGGCGACCATGTCACCGTACGTGACCTGATCCGTGGCATTATCATTACTTCTGGTAATGACGCCTGCGTAGCCATGGCTGATTACGTGGCGGGCAGCCAGGATTCATTCGTAGGAATGATGAATCAGTACGTGGTCAGCATGGGCCTGACCAATACCCATTTCGAGACGGTACATGGCCTGGACGCGCCGGGGCAGTACACCACCTCTTACGATCTGGCGAAACTTTCCCGCGCCATTATCGGCGGGGAACCCGAGGAATATCATATGTATGCCGAGAAGTCGCTGACATATGACAACATCACTCAGCAAAACCGTAACGGACTTTTGTGGGATAAAAACCTGCAGGTGGATGGCCTGAAAACGGGTCACACCGAAAGCGCCGGTTTCAACATTATTGCCTCTGCAACACAGGGTGACCGCCGTCTGATCGCTGTTGTGATGGGGGGTAAAAGTGCAAAAGGGCGCGAAGAACAGGCGCGCAAACTGCTGACCTGGGGTTTCCGCGAATACACCAGTAAACAGATTTTCAAAGCTGATCAGACCGTTTCCAACGAACACGTGTGGTTCGGTGCGAATTCACAGGTCAAAGTCGGTTCCCTGAGTGATGTGTTTATCAGTGTGCCGCAGGCCGATGCCGATAAACTGAAAGCCCAGTATGTGCTGAGTAATCCGCAAATTGACGCACCGTTGAAGAAAGGCCAGGCGCTCGGCAGTATCAATATTGTGGATAACGGCAAAGTCATCAAAACCGTGCCGCTGGTAGCGCTGGAAGATGTTGCCCAGGGCGGGATCATCAGCCGTGCGATTGATTATGTGAAACTGAAAATCTAAGTGCTGTCCCGCTTGTCAAAACGCAAAAAGAGCCTGCCCGAAAAGCAGGCTCTTTTTTTGCACCTGCTGCACCACAGGTGAACATTCTGCAAGACCGGCGTGACATCTTTATGACTGTCGGTCGGACAGGGCAGGTGTAATTACCTGAAAAACCTATCGAATCAATGTGGCATGTTTGTTGCTGAGAACTTATTTCTTGCTAGCAATGTTAAAAATCTTTGGCTGGCGTTGACAGGAAATAAGGGAGACGACGAATGACAACATTGAATATGCCCATGACAATCGCGGCTGGCGCACGGTGGCGGCAGTTAGTGCTGGGGCTGATTTGCATGGCGGCGATTTCCAGTCCGCAATATGTCTGGACTCTGCTGACTAAACCGCTCGCGCTTAAACTGGGGGTTCCGCTGGCAGAGTTACAGGTTACGTTCTCGCTACTGATTATTCTGCAGACCTTCTTTTCTCCTTTTCAGGGCAGCCTGATTGAACGTTTTGGCCCGCGGAAACTGATTTCAATCGGCACGCTGTTATCAGGGTTCAGTTGGGTACTGGCCTCACAAGTCAGCAGCATTGCCGGCCTTTATCTGGTCTATGGCTGCATCGGCGGACTGGGTACCGGCATTGTTTATGTCGGTGTCGTCGGGTTGATGGTGCGCTGGTTCCCGCATAAACGTGGTTTTGCGGCGGGAATGGTGGCAGCCGGATACGGCATGGGGGCAATTCTGACCACGTTCCCGGTTTCGACGTCACTGACCAGTCGCGGGCTGGAAAGTACGTTGATCGTCTTTGGCGTTATTTTCGCTGTCATTGGTTTTTTGGCCAGCCAGGGATTACGGCTGCCGCCGTCGCTCAGCGAACGTCAGGATGTGCCGGTCATGGTTACGGAAGGCAAACAGTACCGTCCGAAACAAATGCTCAGGCAGCCCCTGTTCTGGCTGATGTTTTTCATGATGGCGATGATGTCGACTTCAGGGCTGATGGTCACATCGCAAATGGCGGTGTTTGCCCATGATTTTGGTATCACGGAGGCGGTGGTGTTTGGCATGGCTGCATTGCCGCTCGCACTGACCATTGACCGTTTTACCAACGGGCTGACACGTCCGCTTTTCGGTTTTATTTCGGATAAATTTGGTCGTGAGCAGACGATGTTTATCGCATTTGCGCTGGAAGGCTGTGCGATGATTTTATGGCTGATGTGCCGCGACAATGCTGTCTTGTTTGTTCTGCTCTCCGGTGTGGTATTTTTTGGCTGGGGAGAAATTTTTTCCTTGTTCCCGTCAACGCTGACCGACACCTTTGGCAGTCAGAATGCCACAGCCAATTATGGCTGGTTGTATATGTCGCAGGGCATAGGATCCATTTTTGGCGGCCCGCTTGCGGCACTGATTTACCAGCACAGGGGAGGGTGGAACGTTGTATTCACCTGTGCCATCACGCTGGATTTTGTCACGGCCATTCTGGCACTCTGGGTACTGAAACCCTGGCGCGCCCGTTTTATGCAGGCAGCCCGTGACTGAATAACTTTAAACAGCAAAAAGGCACCCTTTCGGTGCCTTTTTGATATTTATACTTTCCTGTCATAACTTCACATCAAATTTCCCGGCCTGATAATCCAGAATTGCCTGGTTAATTTCCTGTGTGGTGTTCATCACAAACGGCCCGTGTGACACCACCGGTTCATTGATTTTATCGGCATGGCCGTACAGGAACGTGGCGTCATCTTTTGCGGTAATGATGACGCGATCTTCATTGTTATCCAGCTCAATCAGATGCCAGGCTTGCGCCTCGTCACCCTCAATCGTCAGGCGGCCTTTCACGGTATACAGAAACACCTGTCGCGCAGCGGGTGCCGGTAAGGTCACTTCACTTCCCGCTGTCATTTCTACCGTCATCATGGTTACGCCGGTGAGTGAAGCGATCGGGCCGGTGACGCCTGCTACGCTGCCGGAAATCAGATTGACCGTACCCTGACCTTTGCTCAGCGGGATCTGCGGGATTTCGTTTGCCTGTAAACCAACATAGCCCGGTGCTGTCATTTTCAAACGTGAAGGGAGATTAATCCACAGTTGCAGGATTTCCAGTTCGCCACCGTTACGTTTAAACGATTCCGGAGACAGTTCAGAATGGATCAGGCCGGAACCGGCTGTCATCCATTGCACACCGCCGGGGCCGATAATACTTTCATGACCACCGGTATCGCTGTGTGCCAGCTCACCACGGAGAATAAAGGTCACGGTTTCAAACCCGCGGTGCGGATGCGGACCAAACGGCAGACCGAGATTATCCGGTGCATACACCTGCGGACCGTGATGATTGAGAAACAGGAAAGGGTCGAGTTGTTCGAGCTGCGGTCCGGGGACTGGCCGGCGGGTTTGCAGATCACGAATATCATCGCGATAAGCTTTATATTGCTGAACAATTTTGCGGGTCATGGTGATGCTCCGGGAAAACATTGGGCTTTTTACGAAGACTAGCGAGGTTTTATGATGTTGTCACAGATGAATGTTAATAAGCTGTAATTCAGGAGAGCTCTGAGGGGCGACCGGCTCACGGACGCCCCGGAAACTTCAGAATACTTTGGATGAAAAATCAGTTTTCACTTCGCTTTCGATATAAGTATTTAATCCCCAGCCAGCACGCGCCAGTTCCTTCATCTTTTCAAGATGTTCAGGGCCGGGATGACGGATGTCATAAAGATAAACGTGATTATTTTTAAAGCGGACTTTAATCGAATTGGCATCAATCTGGAAGCTGACAACCTGTGAATCACCGCTTTTGTTGGCGTAATTTTCCATGCTGCATCCTGTTAGCTAAGCCTGATTTCGGGCGACATCCTCTATTAACCACGTCCGGGCTTTACTTGCAGGGCGACAGTTCACAGTTTATCCAACTCGCTGAAAACTTAGCGTATCTGTGTATGAATAAACTAGCCTTTGGGTAATTTAAGCCCTGCGGCGGCTGTCGCGAGTCGCCTTGTCTCAATAAAGGAGGCCATGTTTTTTTTGGCCTGCTCAACGTGTTTCGCGGATGCAACACGGGGAGAACCTGATAAAAAGGGCGGTTCAGGGTCGTATTCCATTTGCAACTGAATACCTTGCGCTATGTCGTTGCCATAAATATCGGCAATGACATTTAAAGCGAAATCGATGCCTGATGTTACTCCCGCACCGGTAATCCTGTTGCGATCCCTGACCACGCGTTCATTCACGGGCTCGGCACCGAGTAAAGTAAGCTGGTCAAGCGAAGCCCAGTGGGACGTGGCTTTGTACCCCTGTAACAGGCCAGCTGCGCCAAGCACAAGAGAACCTGTGCATACGGAAGTCACCAGCCGGGCATTTTCACTTTTATGGCGAATAAAAGTGAGCGTCTCATCATCGGACATCAGTTTTATCTGGCCGGGTCCACCGGGGATGCAGATGACATCCAGTTCAGGGCAATTTTCAAATGTATGGGTGGGTAAAATACGCATGCCCCGGTCAGACGTCACGGGATCCGACGTTTTCCAGATAAGATGGATTTTGGCCCCCGGTGCTCTGGCGAAGACTTCAAACGGCCCCGTCAGATCCAATTGTGTAAGTTGCGGAAACAAAAGCATGCCGATTGATAAAGCCGGAAAGTCGCTCATTTACTGCTCCCTGTTTGCCGGACATCTGAGGCCAGATTGACAAAGAAAGTGATTAAGCAGAGTAGTCAATTAACATCCGGATGGCTACATATCCCTCCCCGATTTTTCGGGGAGGGATGCAACAGGCAGTTGTCATGTTTCTTCGCGATTATTTCAGCAGAAATGAGTGATCAAAGGTACCGGCGACGTTCAGTGCGACGGGCAATAATCCCTGCGCATGATAGAAATCCGCCGTTTGCTGTTGCTGCGTCTCGGTCGTGGCAACTATTGGTTGCCAGTAGGACTGACGGCGCTCGAACCCAAGCTTCGCGGCCTCCAGCGGGAAACCGATGATTTTCGCCAGTTTTTCGCTGTACGTATCCAGATTTTTATACGCCCATACCTGCGCATCACTCAGACGTTGCAGATAATCAGCGATGGCCTCGCGTTTAGCCTTATCTTTCAGTGCCGTATCCGTCGCAGCAAGGAAGCTGTTACCCGACCACAAACCGCGACCATTGACTAAAACACGCAGGTGATCCTGCGTTTCTGCGAATGCAGTGTAGGGCTCCCAGGTCGCCCAGACATCCACAGAACCTTGCGTCAGCGCCAGCTTCGCATCACTGGGTGGCAGGAAGCGGAACGTGACGTCTTTGGCGCTCAGTCCGGCAGAGGCGAGGGCTTTCAGCGCAACGAAATGGCCTATGGAACCGCGGTTGGTCGCGATACTTTTGCCTTTCAGATCCGCCGCACTTTTGAGCGGGCTGTCTGGTTTTACCAGCAGCGCGGTGCCGTAGGCGTCTGACTTATCCACGGCGATGGCTTTCACCTGCGCACCTGCGGCTTGCGCAAATAACAGCGGCGCATCGCCGATAATACCCACATCCACCGCCTGCGCATTCAGCGCTTCTGCCAGCGGTGCGGCGGCCGGGAACTCTGACCATTCAATCTTATACGGCAGATTTTCCAGCTTATTCGCTGCTTCCAGCTGTGCCCGCATGTTGCCTTTCTGATCGGCGACCCGCAGGGTAATTTGTCCGGCACTGGCAGCAAACACGGCGCCGGTCAGCGTGACCAGCAGAAAAAGATTTCTCACATTCAGTCGCATCGGGGTTCCTTAACTCAGTGCGGTAACGGCGGTGTGTTGTCGGGCTTCACGGGCAGCGATTTTCTGCTTCGTCAGCGGGATCAGGATTTTGCCGTATTCGACGGCGTCGTTAAGGGGATCAAAGCCGCGGATCAGGAAAGTGGTAATGCCCAGATCGTAATATTTGAGCAGTGCATCGGAAACCTGTTCCGGCGTGCCGACCAGGGCCGTAGAGTTGGAACCGCCGCCAATCAGCCCGGCGATGCCAGTCCACAGGCAGGAATCCAGACGGTCACCCTGCGCAACGGCATTGAGTAAACGCTGAGCACCCACACTTTGTGGTTTAGCTGCCAGCGTCTGACCTTTTTCAGCCTGCTGGGCTGTTGCTTTCGCAAGGATTTCATCGGCTTTCGCCCAGGCTTCTTCCTCTGTTTTACCCAGGATCGGGCGGAAGGAAATACTGAAGTTGATCGCCCGGTTGTATTTTGCCGCTGAGGCTTTCACGGCTTCCACCGTTTCTGCGGCACTGGCCAGTGGCTCTCCCCATAACGCAAACACGTCGGCCTGTTTGCCCGCCACGCGGATGGCATCATCGGAAGATCCGCCGAAAAATACCGGCAGTTTTTTCTGATAAGGTTTAATGGCGGAGAAAGCATTTTCCGCCTGATAAAACTCGCCCTGATGATCAAAACCGGTTTCTGAATACCAGCTCTGTTTCAGCACATCGATATATTCATCCGTGCGCTGATAGCGGCCGGACTTCGCCACGAAATCGCCGTCACGACGTTGTTCCGCATCGCTGCCACCGCTGATAATGTGCACCGCCACGCGGCCATCCAGCAGATGATCGAGGGTCGCCAGCTTTCGCGCAGCCAGCGTCGGTGCGACAAAGCCCGGGCGATGAGCGAGAAGGAAATGAATGCGGGATGTACTGGCCCCGGCATGCGCGGTGACCAGAAAAGCATCGGGCTGGTCGGAGGCATAAGCCACCAGAATACGGTCAAAACCGGCATCTTCATGGGCTTTGGCGAAATCAGAAATGTATTTTTTATCGAAAATGGGACCGGTCGGCGGGATGATTTCAGAAGCCAGACGGTGTCCGATCATACCAATAAATTGCACGCTCATAGGCTGTCACTCCTCGTGATGAGGCCAGCGGATGACATTCTGCGCTGGCAGGAGTTATCACCATAAACGGCAACTTACTATGTGAGAAATTCATTATCTTCATAAGCTAATATGAAAAATGTGCATCACCGGGGCGGGGGAGTGACACCCCGGCCGGCCTTAAGGCCAGTCCGGGGAGGCAGGCATACAGAAACGGTTATTGTTTGCGTAAATGCTCAGCATTCAGCACTATTTCGTGCCCTTTCTTTTCGGTGCGTCCGCTTAAACTCACCAAATCCGCAGGGGTAATTTCCTGACCTTCCCAGGCTGATTTCTTAATAAACACATTCATCGTGCCGGTTTTATCACGGAAAATATACGTATCTTCACCGGTCTTTTTAATTAAATATCCTTCAATCGTCACCCAGTTGAGCGACTGTGTTTTCTGGATATTGGCAACATTATTCTCATGGGCATCCTGCGTGCCACGCTTACCGCTGTCCTGTTTTTGCTGAGGCGGGGGCGTGTCGTCACTTTTAAATCCGCCACCGGTATCGGCCATAGCCTGTGTATTAATAGCGAATGCGGCCAGCAAAATAATAATCCATGATTTCATCATCAGTTTCCTCTGCTTATTTCCAGTAATAAAAAGCATGGCAGAAAATAACTATTTTGCCCGCAAACGGGGATGTTCCAGATTATTCCCCAAAACTGTTCGCGCTGTGCAGCGGTAAATCCAGCCCGTGAGCAATTGCTGCCGCAAACGCATCTATTGCCGGTACCTGACTTGCAGGAACGTTAGGATAAATCAGCCACAACTGGCTGCGGGGGGCGAAATCTTTCAGCGCATACAATGTCAGTTCCGGACGTAGTGCATGTTTTTCGACCAGAGCGCGTGGCATCAGACCGAGGCCGCGCCCTTCGGCGATAAGGGATAACTGTAAGGTAGTGCCAAATGCCTCAAGGTTAATGAGCAAAGGTAAACCCTGTTCTGTCAGCGCGCGTTGCAGGGCGGCACGGAAACCACAACCCTGCGGATTGAGGATCCACCCTTGCTGATAACAATCTTCCAGACGTTGTGGTTCAGCCTGTGCGGCTTTCGGGCCGACAACCACTAAATCGACAGTGCCGAGCGGCTGGCTTTCGACACCCTCCGGGAATTGCTTACTGGCGGGGAACAGCACGACCGCCGCTTCCAGTTCCTGCTGCTGTACCCGTAACAACAACTCTTCGCCCCAGCCACTGGAAAGTCGTGGCTGGATTTCCGAAAACTGTGCAGACAGGGTTTTCAGGGCGGGTAACAGACTGCTTTCACTCAGACTTTGTGGCACGGCCAGGCGCAGAAGTCCCGACGGCGGGCTGTCGGCGGCCACCAAATCACTGAGCGCATCCACTTCACGTAAAATATGCCGGCATTGCTGATAAACACGGTTGCCCATCAGCGTCGGTTTCAGGGGCTTGGTCTGGCGGTTGAGCAGCGCAATACCCAGCGATTCCTCAAAATTTTGTACCCGACGGGTAATTGCCGGCTGGGTCAGCCCCAGCTCATCAGCAGCCAGCCGGGTCGATTGCAGGCGGATAACAGCAACGAAAGCAGTCAGGTCTTCAATTTTCATGGGCACTCAGTGTCAGGATTAGTCATAACGTATCCGGGCAGAATAAAACAATTTTATGCAGGAAGCTGGATCCCGATGCACATTTTTATGTGTGATTTGCATATTAGCTTATCCATAAAATGAATTTTGGTTGCATCTGCCCGGTGCTAGCCTGTGAAGAAAATCATGAGACAGGAGCAAAGCGATGACCCCTTTACAGCTCGCGCCGCTGAGAGAGTTTCTGGCGGATTTCACCCGGCTGGTACAGGAACCGCATGAGCAGACGCAAATACTCGCGCAGGGAAGCCATCTGCTGGGCAGGCTAATCCGTGAGGATAACTGGTTGCCGCATGAGTTTGCGCAGCCGCATCCCGGGCATTATCAGCAATATCTGTTGTATGCCGATCCCTTGTCGCGCTTTTCCGTAGTGAGTTTTGTCTGGGGTCCGGGGCAGAAAACACCGGTACATGACCATCGCGTCTGGGGGTTGATAGGAATGCTGCGCGGCGCAGAAGTCAGCCAGAATTTTATCCGCCACCCGGATGGTACCCTGCAGCCCGAAGGAAACGCGGTGACGCTGCAACCGGGGGATGTGGAAAAAATCGCGCCAGATCAGCTGGATATCCACCAGGTCAGCAATTTTTATCAGGACCAGGTATCGGTCAGCATTCATGTTTATGGCGGTAATATCGGCGCGTTATCACGGGCGGTTTACCTGCCAGACGGCACAGAGAAAACCTTTATTTCCGGCTATTCCAGCCCGCATCTTCCCAATATCTGGGACCTGTCAAAAGAGAAAAATCATGTCTGATTCAAATTCGCTGCCTTTACGTCACTTTTCCGAACTCCGCGAAGCCCTGCTCGCCGGTCAGGAGGTGGCGCTGGTTGACCTGCGTGAGGAAGCGGCATTTGCCACCGGGCATCCGCTGTTTGCCGCTAACCTGGCCCTGTCTAAACTGGAACTTGAGGTGCAGGATCGCATTCCCAACCGCCATACACCGGTCACGCTGTATGATAACGGCGAGTTTTATAATGTGCAGCGCGGTGAGCGTAAAACTGTGCGGGCGGCTCAATTACTCAAATCGCTGGGGTATCAGGATATCGCGTTGCTGGCTGGCGATCTGGCGGGCTGGAAAGAGGCGGGCGGTGAGATATTTACGGATGTGAATGCGCCCAGCAAAGCCTTCGGGGAATGGGTTGAACATCACTACCGCACACCGTCACTGAGCGCGGAGCAGGTGCTGGCGTTGCAACAGCAGGGCGCCAATATTGCCGTACTGGATGTGCGCCGGTTTGATGAATTTCAGGTGATGAGTATTCCGGGCGGTGTGAGCGTGCCGGGAGGCGAACTTGTGCTGCGCCTGAAAGATGTGGTGCCTGATGAAAACACACACGTGATCGTTAATTGTGCGGGGCGTACCCGCAGCATTATCGGTGCTCAGTCACTGATTAATGCCGGATTTACGCAGCCGGTGTCTGCACTGCGTAACGGGACAATTGGCTGGACACTGGCGCGACAGAAGCTGTCTCATCTGCAACATACCCAGTTTCCTGCGCTGACTGAAACCTCCCGCAGATTCGCCTTAAAAGGCGCACAGACACTGGCTTTACGCGCAGGCGTGCGTTCAGTGACACTGTCACAAATAAGTGACTGGCAACGAGATGAGACGCGCACGTTATACGTGTTTGATGTGCGTACTGCAGAAGAATTTCGTGCCGGGCACCTGCCCGGGGCGCGTCACGTTCCGGGCGGCCAGCTGGTTCAGGAAACCGATCACTACGCCAGCGTTCGCGGCGCACGTGTGGTGCTGGTGGATAATGATGGTGTGCGTGCACACATGGCGGCTTCGTGGCTGGCACAGATGAACTGGGAAGTGTATGTCGCGGAAGTTCAGCCCGAAGATCTGACTGAACAGGGCGACTGGAAATCCCGGGTTGCACCTGCACCGGCAGTGGAATCCATCAAACCGGAGCAACTGTTGGGCTGGCTGAGTGAGGGCAATACCGGCGTTATCGATCTCACGACCAGCGCGAATTTCCGTAACCGGCGCATACCGGGAGCAGTCTGGACCACGCGGGGGAATATCCCGCAGATTATCGCCTTACAGCCGGAGAAAGAACGTTGGGTTGTCACCTGCACCAGCGGTTTACTCGCACGTTACGCTGTCACGGAATTGGCTGAATTAACCGGCAAACCGGTGTACTTGCTGGAAAGAGGCACGGTGGGCTGGATTGATCAGGGGCTGCTGCTCGAACGCGGTGATTCTGTTTATCTGAGCGATGTGCAGGACAGGTATCGTCGCCCATACGAAGGCACGGATGTCAGCCCGCAAGCGATGCAGGATTATCTGGACTGGGAATACGGGCTGGTCGGGCAGTTAGAAAAAGACGGAACGCATGGTTTCAGATTACCGGAAGCCTGAGGCTGAGGCCTCTGCGTGAGGAACGCAGAGGTTCAGTTAGTTTTTAACGGCGGCCGCGCGGATGCGTGCGGGCTGTCCAGTCGTATGTTGCAGAGGTGCTTGGAACGGCTTTATTACGGCGCTTTTCGGCACGCGCTTTCGCAGCGACTTTTTCTTTTTCTGCCATCAATGTATCGATGTAGTCATCTTTAATCCGGTTATTTTCCGAATTCGTCAGCTCACGGCCCTGTGCTTTACGGGCTTTATCCAGCAGAGTTTTCAGCTCACGCTGTTCGCTTTCCGTCATATCTTGTTGGGTCAGTCTTTTCATTTTTACTGCATCCTGTGAGGAAAGTGGCTACCAGTGTAGTCGAAATGACCGCGGGAGTCGCTGCAACATTTTGGGTTGCCACCTAAACACCCCCTGTTGCTGCGCGGTGGCCTCCCGCCGGGTTACTCATCCCGATCAAACCCTCACTGCAAGTGAAAAGCCGTCCCGTCATATCCGGTCTGAGATCACTGTGAATCCTGGCTCGTCCCGGTCTTAGGACTGGCTGCTGAATTATCACCTGCGTCTGCAGTTTTGGTATAAACAATCTTCTGACTGTCATTACCGCAGTGACCAACCACCTGACCACCGGCCTGATCGGCCTGATCATTGGGCACGATATCCAGTTTAAATCCTGATTCAGGCAAACCGTTTGCCACGATTTTCTGGGTAATGTCCGCTTTCACGCTTTCACAGGAAGCCTGTGCTACCAGCGGTGCGAGCATAACGACAGCCAGAGCCGCCAGAAGTGTCTTTTTCATCATTCATTCCTTTTATGAAAACCAGTGTACTTATGAGTCTAGCAGACAGGATTTACGGAGCCAGTAACTGACGGCCGGTACGGCGATCAAGACAGCGCTCGGTGTTCGGTTCCCAGTACGCATTGATGTTCTGGCTGGCTTCACACTTGTCACGCAGATCAATTGAATTATCGTATTTGGAGAAATCTTTCTCGTTACGCTGGTTTTTCATGGCCCGCAGGCGCTGAGTTTCATTCCATTGCTCTTTGCTCTGACGTGCTTCTTCGTTGGTCATGGCATCATTGCCGGTTCCGCCAAAGACACAGGTTCCCCCCGCACAGTTGGTGGCCGCGAGCGCAGGCGCCTGCCAGCCGGCGGTCATGACCAGCAAAGCCACCGGCAGTACACTGCGGGTCAGTCGGGTTATAAACGTTGTATTCATTAGCTCATCCTTTTATATATACATATCGCTCAGGCGAATCCCTAAATTATAACATCCGGCTGGATGACGTCACCTTTTGCCTGTAAACTGGTTGATATCCTATTGAACTACGGACTGTAAACCTGGCCCTGTTATGCTCAAAACATCTTTACTGTTCTTTGCGACTGCGCTGGCAGAAATTATTGGCTGCTTTTTACCTTATCTCTGGCTGAGGAAAGGGGGAAGTATGCTGCTGTTATTGCCTGCGGCGGTCAGTCTGGCAGCCTTTGTCTGGCTGCTGACACTGCATCCTGCGGCCAGCGGCAGGGTGTATGCAGCTTACGGCGGTGTTTATGTCATGACCGCCATGCTGTGGTTGCGCTTTGTCGATGGCATGAAGCTCAGCACCACCGACTGGCTGGGCGCTTTGGTCGCCCTGGCGGGGATGCTGATCATTATTTCAGGCTGGAAACCATCCTGAAGCGTTAATGCGACAATCTTTCCATCAGCACAATCACTTTCTGAATCACAATCTGTGCCGCACGGGATAACTGGCGGCGTGGCGCAACACACAGCGCCAGTGTCAGCGGTTTGGCACTGCGACCCTGCAGCGGCACAAACGCCAGCCGCTTTTCCTGTAAATCCGGCAATACGTCTAACAAACTCAGTACGCCGACACCGGCCCCTTTACGGATAAGTTCGCGCATCATGCGCACGTCATTGCAGACGATCGACGGCGTTTCCAGTAGCTGATAACGGTTATACAGCAATCTGGCGCGGGCATTCACCATCAGCGGCTCAGAGGGAATGATCTGCCGGTAAGCGGCAATATCACTGAACGACAAGGATTCCTGCTGCGACAGTTTGTGCCCGACCGGCATCGCGATGCCGATGGGTAATTCCGCAAAAGCGCGCACTTCCAGCCCGGTATGCTCGACGGGGTCAAGCAACAGTCCAAAATCCACTTCCGCTGAACTGACCTGTTCACTGATATTCCGGCTGTCTTCGATGCGGATATCAAAAGTCAGATAAGGGTGCTCTGCACCCACATCGGCAATCAGCTCCGCCACCATGCCTTCACTGAGTGCGGCAATCATGGATATGGTGACATGCCCACGCCGCAGCCCCTGGATTTCATCAAAACGTTCGCGTGTGCGGGAAAACTCTTTCCGCCAGCGGCGGATGTCATCAAATAAAATTTCGCCTGCTGACGTCAGTTTCAGGCCCGTGGGTAAGCGCTCGAACAGCGGAGTTTCCAGCGTTTGTTCAGCCTGCAGGATTTGCCGGTTGATAGCCGATGCTGAGACGTGCAGCACTTCTGCCGCTTTGCGCAAACTTCCTGTTCGGGCGACTTCGGTAAAATATTGCGAAAAACGGGAGAATGGGGACATGGGTGTACTAATTTATGCAGTGAATAAGTGAGATAACTATTATGGACTGCATCACTCATTTTTCCTAGATTGTGCGATGCCCCTTTGTAAAACAATCACCTCAGGTTGTTTTACAGGCAAAGCGGGCAATGACAGGGTTCGTCAAAACACGTTTAAGCTCGCGTGCCTTATTCCACGGGATAATTGTGGGACGAATTGTGGCGTTCGTTCTGCTGTCGCGCGTGCGTGTTTTGAAAAACAACACTAATAACAAGCGTGCATTTTTGATCACCAGACTGAAAGTGATCACGCGACCAAGAGATTCTTTCTCATGTTAGAAAAACTATTTAAGTTAAAAGCTCACCGTACTAACGTGCGGACTGAGATTGTGGCCGGACTGACGACATTTTTAGCAATGGCCTATATTCTGTTTGTTAACCCGTCTATTTTGGGCGCGACGGGGATGGATAAAGGCTCGGTTTTCGTGGCAACTTGTCTTGCTGCCGCAATCGGTTCCGCACTGATGGGCTTTATTGCCAACTACCCGATCGCACTGGCACCGGGCATGGGGTTAAACGCCTTTTTCACCTACACCGTGGTTCTGCATATGGGTTACACCTGGCAGATCGCGCTGGGTGCTGTTTTCCTTTCAGCCTGTATTTTCTTCGCATTATCGATTTTTAAAATCCGCGAATGGATTATCCGCAGTATTCCGCTGCCTCTGCGCTCGGCCATTGCGGCGGGTATCGGTCTATTCCTCGCGCTGATTGCGCTGGAAAACGCCGGTATCGTGATCGCTAACCCGGCAACACTGGTGGGTCTGGGCGATCTGACCAAGCCGGGTCCGTTGTTTGCGATGCTGGGCTTCATTCTGATTGTGGTGCTGGAAGCCCGTAAAATCACCGGCGCGGTGTTGATCGGCGTGCTGGCCGTGACCGTTCTGGCCATTGTGCTCGGCTACTCACCGTTCGGTGGCGTAATGTCGATGCCTCCTTCGATTGCGCCAACCTTCATGCAACTGGACATCAAAGGCGCGTTTAACGTTTCTCTGATAAGCGTGGTGTTTGCCTTCCTGTTCGTGGATGTGTTCGACAACTCCGGCACCCTGATTGGCGTGACCAAACGTGCCGGTCTGGCCGACGAAGATGGCAACATCCCTAAAATGGGCCGTGCACTGGTGGCGGACAGCGCGGCTGCATTGTTCGGTTCACTGCTCGGAACTTCAACGACCACCAGTTACATCGAATCAGCGGCAGGCGTAAGCGCAGGCGGCCGTACCGGTCTGACGGCGATTGTTGTCGCAATCCTGTTCCTGCTGAGCCTGTTCTTCGCTCCGCTGGCAGGTAGCGTTCCGGCCTTTGCAACGGCTCCGGCTCTGCTGTTCATCGCGGTGCTGATGACGTCCGGCCTGGCTGAAATTGACTGGAAAGACATCACCGTGGCAGCGCCGGTCACCGTGACTGCGCTGACCATGCCGTTCACGTATTCCATCGCCAACGGTATCGCGTTTGGCTTCATCACCTGGACGCTGGCAAAACTGCTGACCGGCCGTGCACGTGAACTGAACGCAGCGCTTATCGTCTTGTCGATTCTGTTCGTGATTAAACTGGGCTGGCTGAGCGCGTAATCGTTACGTCAGTCATCAGCATAAAAGGGGCGCGGGCAGTATAGCCGCGCCTTTTTTGCAGGCACTGATAACGTGCAGATAATAAAAAAAGCAGCCGGAGCTGCTTTTTTGTCAATCAGCAAGCAATATCACTCTTCGCGATGTACCTGTAAACCCGCGAGAGACTGGCTGACCGGCATCATTTCGATGCTGTTGATGTTGACGTGCGCCGGCAGGGTGGATGCCCAGAATACGGATTCGGCCACATCGGCTGCGGTCAGCGGATTCGTATTGTCGTAGGTTTTACTGACTTTCTCATCGTCACCTTTAAAGCGTACGTTGGAGAATTCAGTCCCGCCGCACAGACCCGGTTCGATGTTAGTGACGCGAACATGAGTGCCGTGCAGGTCGGTGCGCAGGTTCAGACTGAACTGACGGACAAACGCTTTGGTTGCGCCATACACATTGCCACCCGCATAAGGCCAGTTGCCTGCGGTTGAACCAATATTAATCACATGACCGGTGTTGCGTTCCACCATGCCCGGCAGCACGGCGCGGGTCATGTACACCAAGCCTTTGGTGTTGGTGTCGATCATTTTGTCCCAGTCTTCCAGCGAGGCTTTATCCGCTTTTTCCAGACCGAGAGCCAGACCGGCGTTGTTAACCAGAACATCAATGTTACGCCAGTCAGCAGGCAGGCTGGCGATAGCCTCTTCAATAGAAGCACGGTTAGTCACGTCCAGTTCAACCGCGTACAACGCATCTCCCAGTTCGGCTTTCAGGTCATCCAGACGCTCTTTACGGCGGCCGGTGGCAATCACTTTATGACCTTCTTTAACAAACTTACGTGCGATTTCAGCACCAAATCCGGCAGTTGCGCCGGTAACAAAAATAATCATCCCGGTATTCCTCTGTTTTAAAGCAAGGTGTGCACGAGGCCCACTAAAGAAACTCTTTAAGTATTAACACAAAAATAACGAGACCGGCAGAGTTAACCGGTCTCAGTGCGTATCATTTTATTGCAGTTACTTCTTCAGATAGGGCGCGATCAGCGATAAATCCGCCGCAGACAAGCGATCCGGTGCGGTCTGCGCCTGATGCCAGTAAGGATACAACAAAGGCAACTGGCTGACTTTATTAAGTCTTTCAATTTCTTCGTTATTGAGGGTTAAACCGGCGGCGAGCAGGTTATCCTGTAACTGTACGTCGTTGCGCGCGCCGACAATGACCGATGTTACCTGCGGACGGGCAATCAGCCACGCCAGCGCAATTTGCGCCGCAGAAACGCCACGTGCTTCGGCGATATCTACCAGCACATCGACTATGTCATACAGAGCACTTTCGTCACGCACCGGCGGTTCACCCCAGTCGGCCAGATGGCGTGTACCTTCGGGTGCTGCCTGATTACGGCGATATTTACCGGAAAGCAGGCCGCCTGCCAGCGGACTCCAGACCAGTACGCCCAGTCCCTGATCCTGCGCGGCGGGCAGCAACTCATATTCAGCTTCACGTGCCTGCAGGGTGTAATGGATTTGCTGACTGACCGGACGGATGAAGTGATTAGCGTCCGCTACACCCAGCGTTTTCATCACGTGCCAGGCAGAGAAATTGGAGACACCGACATAACGCACTTTGCCGCTGCTGACCAGATCATCGAGCGCCCGCAGCGTTTCTTCCAGCGGTGTCAGGCCGTCCCATTCATGCAACTGGTACAGATCAAGGTAATCTGTATTCAGCCGCTTCAGGCTGGCTTCACAGGCGCGCAGAATATGATGACGTGACGAACCCCGGTCGTTCGGGCCTTCGCCCATCGGGAAGCGGGCTTTACTGGCAACCAGTACGTCGTGACGTTTACTGCCCAGCGCTTTACCGAGAATAACTTCCGATTCACCGCCTGAATAGACATCGGCGGTATCGAACAGGTTAACCCCTGCATCAAGACATAATCCTATCTGGCGCTTTGCGGCCTCAACGTCAGTTTGCCCGGTTTTGGCAAATTTGCCCTGACCACCAAATGTCATGGTGCCGAGACTGAGTACTGAAACTTTCAGGCCAGACCGGCCTAACAGACGGTATTCCATCATTTATCTCCCTCGAGAGTCATTTTTACCTCAAATCTTCCACCAGCCGTTCACCCGTTTGCGCGTCAAACAGATGGATCGCCTCGCAGTTAGCATCCAGATACAGCGGCTGACCGGCACTGACGCGGGCGCGTCCGGCGAACTGAACGTGCAGCGGGAAACCGTTCCAGTCGATGTGCAGCAGGCTGCTTTCTCCGGTCACTTCCAGCAATCGTAATGTGGCGGCGGGTTGAGCGTTGTGCGCTACCGGTTTTAAATCATGCGGACGCACACCGAGCGTGACAGGTTCTCCCTCAGAATGCCGCGCCTGCAATGCCCACTTCTCCGGTAGTGCGAACCACAACTGATTACAGTTCACACCGGGCTGACCGTCAACATGGCAGAAGACACCGCTGAGCAGGTTCATGGGCGGTGAGCCGATAAACCGCGCCACAAAGGTGTTTACCGGTTTGTCGTAAATCGACAGAGGGTCGCCTTGTTGCACGATAAAACCGTCTTTCATTACCACGATATTATCGGCCAGTGTCATGGCTTCAACCTGATCATGCGTCACGTAAACGGTAGTGGTGCGGAACTGCTGATGCAAAGACTTGATTTCGGCGCGCAGTTCCATGCGCAACTGTGCGTCGAGGTTGGACAGGGGTTCGTCAAACAAAAACACTTTTGGATTACGCACCAGCGCGCGACCCATTGCCACACGCTGACGCTGCCCGCCGGACAAATCTTTCGGCAGCCGTTTCAGTAAGTGATCAATACCCAGCACTTTTGCGGCCTGTTGTACTTTGGCCTGCTGCTCGGCTTTAGGCACTTTCTTCACCTGCATGTGGAACGCCATATTCTCGGCCACGGTCAGATGCGGATACAGCGCGTAACTCTGAAATACCATCGCGATATCGCGATCGGCGGGGTCGAAATTGTTGATCTGCTTTTTATCGAGCAGAATATCGCCATCAGAGAGGGATTCCAGACCGGCCAGCAGGCGCAGTAAAGTAGATTTTCCGCAGCCCGAGGGGCCGACCAGCACGGTGAAACTGCCATCAGGGATGGTCAGATCCAGCGGTTTCAGCACCTGTACTTTGCCATAATGTTTGGCGACTTTTACCAGTTCTACCAGAGCCATTTAGATTTTCTCCACAAGGCCAAAAAGCGATTGCCAGTCAGGATAACGGCGCGGGGAACTGCTGATGGCACAACCGGCAACGCGAACTCCCCATTGCAGCGCCGTGGCAGGCGGCAGGCCATAAATCAGCGCGGATAAAAATCCGGCATTAAAACTGTCTCCGGCACCAATGGTATCGACCACCCCGACCGGTTCAGCATGCTGATGTAGCGTCAGGCTGTTTGCCCACAAACGTGCGCCATCCGGTCCGCATTTCGCCACGCAAAAAGCGTTGTCCGCCATCTGTTCCAGTAACGTCAGCGCGGCGACATCCAGCGTGACGGCATCCGCCAGCCCGAGGGTTTCCACTTCATTGAGCAACAGTGCATCGCAGAACGGCAGCCATTTTGCTGCCTGTTCGCGCAATGCATCGCTCCAGTCTTCCGGCGGCCAGCCACTGTCGACGGCCACCTGGTAACCACGCTGTTTCAGTTGTGCCAGCAGTTGCGGATAGTCAGCATACAGCGCGGTACACAGCCAGGTACCGCACAGTAATACCCAGTCTCCGTCCTGAGCCGTTTCAGGGATTTGCCCCAGAACGTCCTGCATGGACAGGCGCACAATATGCCCCTGATTACTGAAGAATGTTCTTTCGTGATCAGGATGCGTCACGCCAAAGGTCAGTGAGGTTTCGCAGTCACAGGTTGGCCAGCGCGATGCGCTTTCCGGAAACATACCCGCCAGCCAGCCGCTGAACTGGTCATTGCCCTGATTCGCCACCAGCCGGAAAGGAGAACCGAGCGCAGAGAGCGCCAGCGCGCAGTTTCCCGCTGAACCGCCCGGGCGCAATGAACTGCTTTCGAGCATCGCCTCCGTGCCTTTTTTCGGCCATTCATGCAGCGTACTCATGATCAAATCGACGTTAATATTGCCCGTGACATACAGCGTGGCGCGGGTCTGAGGTTTGGTTGTCATTAATGAGAATTCCCTGGTGTTCATATTCAGCCTTTGCTGCCGCCGGCGGTTAACCCGCTGACCATGGTTTTTTGCAGCCAGAGCGCAATAAAGAGCGGCGGAATGGCCGCAAGGATCCCGACTGCGGCAATCAGACCGTCGTCGGTGGCGCGCCCGGCGGTGAATCCGGCGATGGTCACCGGTAACGTCTGGGCATCGATATTATTGGTAAACAGCAGGGCGTAGAAAAATTCATCCCAGGCCAGCAGCCAGCCAAACATGGCCGAGGCACCCAGCGCCGGTTTAGCCAGGGGCAGCGTAATGCGCAGCAACACCTGCCAGTAACGCAACCCGTCAAGGCGCGATGCCTGTTCGATATCCACCGGCAGCGCGTCAAACTGATTTTTCAACATCCAGGTAAGGAACGGCAGGATCATTGAGCAATACACCAGAATCAGCCCGACATGGGTGTTCAGCAGTGTCAGCTGTTGCAGGATGAAATACAGCGGCAACACAAATGCTACCGGCGGCACCATGTAGATCGCCAGGCTGCCAAACAGCCAGCCGTCGCGCCCAGGATAACGGGAGAAACTGTACGCCGCCGGTATCGCCAGTAACAACGACACCAGCGTGGCGCCACAGGCGACCAGCACACTGTTGCCGAGCGCATGCAGGAACAGTACGCCGGGCGTCCCGGCCTGTAAGGTCAGCAGACGGCTATAACGGCTGAAATCCCAGTGACGGGGCAACCATTCCAGCGGAATACGGGTCAGATCTTCCGCTGAGCTGACGCTCATCAGGAACATCCACAGCAGCGGGGCAAGGATCGAGACGGCCAGAACCAGCGCCGCGAAGTAGCGTAAAACGAGCCGGATTTTCTGTTTCATTCACTGCTCCCTGAACGGCGCTGGCGCACTAACATCACCATGTAAATCATGATCAGCAGGGCGCAGATCAGCGTCATCAGAATGGCGTACGCGGCACCGCTGCCGGCACGCAAATAGCTGAAGGATTCCTGATAAACAAAGAAGCTGACGGTTTTGGTACTGTCGAGCGGTCCGCCACGGGTCATGACATAAATGATATCGAAGATTTTAAAGGCATCGATGGTACGCAGCACAAGCGCCACCGCCAGAGGGGCGGCAATCGCCGGCAGGGTGATTTTCCGAAAACGACGGAAAGCCGATGCGCCGTCGAGCCGGGCGGCTTCGAATAAATCTTCCGGGATGGTTTGTAATGCCGCCAGCACCAGCAGAGTGATCAGCGGGTAGTTTTTCCAGATGTCTGCAAACATCACGGCATTGATCGCCGAAGCCGGGTCTCCGAGCCAGCTGCGATAGGCATCAATCAGCCCGAGCTGAGAAAGCAGGGCGTTGATGCTGCCATAATCCGGGTTAAAGTTCAGCCGCCACATAGTGGCGTTGACGATAGTCGGTAATGCCCACGGTAAAATCACCAGCACGCGCAGGGCGCTGCGTCCCCAAAAGGGCTGGTTCAGTAACAGGGCCACCAGCACGCCGATGATGCCTTCAATAACCACCGAGACAACAGTGAAGTAGAGCGTCCGCCAGAGTGCGGCGCGAAAATCCGGATCCGTCAGTGCATAGATGAAATTCTCGCTGCCGACCCAGTTGGGGGCAGAACCATCGCCGATTAATCCGGCATCCGTAAAGCTGAGCCAGAATGTACGGGCGAGCGGCCAGGCGGTCAGTAAGAACATCATCAGCAGCATAGGGGCAAGCAGCAGCCAGGCCTGACGTTTCTCGCGTTGGGGTAAAGTCAGCATTCGGTTTTCCCACGCCCGCCGGGACGAAACCCGGCGGGCTTAATCATAGTGTTGGCGAAAAACTTACCGTAAACGATCGGCGGCTTTGGTTGCGGCTTCCATACCGTCCTGTGCCGGGGTTTTACCCTGCAATACCGCCTGAATATTTTGCTGCAATATATTGGATAAACGGGAGTAATCGGCGGTGACCGGGCGTGACAGCATGACATTAAGCGAGGTTTTCGCCGCTGCAATCAGCTGCTCCTGATCTTTCTGCACCGCCGGATCTTCATAAGAGGATTTCCAGATCGGCAGGCTGAGTTTGGCGTATTTGTTCTGTACCGGTTGCGACGTCATATAACTGATGTATTCCCACGCCTGATCCGGATGTGCGCTGGCTTTGGCAATGCCCAGTCCCATCGACCCGTTAACGCCGGATGCGCCGCCCGCGGTTTCTCCCGGCGCCGGAATGACGCCCACGTCACCCGCGACTTTGCTTTGTTTCGGGTCATTGGCCATGTTGTACATGTAGGTCCAGTTCAGGGCGAAAGCCGCATCGCCGTTGGAGAACGATTTACGCACATCTTCTTCCAGATACTCGCGTGAATTCGGGTTAGTCAGCCCTTTATCCAGCGTCTCTTTCATGTAATTGATGGCCTTCATTGCGCCGGAATTGGTGAAGTTCAGCTTGCCGTCTTTGTAGAAATCCCCTTTGAATGCAGACACCAGCGTGGTGTAGTCGCACAGCAGTGCCTCGGATTGTGACCAGCTCCAGACCAGCGGGTATTTCACGATGCCTTTTTCTTTGAGAATTTCAGATTGTTTTTCAACGTCAGCCCAGGTAGCCGGCGGGGTGGTGATCCCGGCTTTGGCCAGCATAGCTTTGTTGTAATACAGATATTTGGTGTCGAGGATCCACGGCATACCCCAGCGTTTGTCTTTGTAGGTCACGGTGGAAATTGCACCGTCAAAGATCTTGTTACTTTCTTCAGCCGGAATGCGCGCCGAGACATCCTGCAACAGGCCGTATTTGTTAAATTCAGCCGGCCAGATCGCATCGAACAGCACCACGTCATAGCCTTTATCACCGGCACCGCGTGCGGCAACGATTTTATCGTGCAGCGCTTCGTACGGCACAAATTCCAGATTCACTTTGATATCCGGATGCTGCTTTGTGAAATCAGCGGTCATTGCGCGGATATCCGCTTCACTGTAGGCCGCCTGGGTCATAAACAGGGCACTGAGCGTGGTTTCCGCCAGCGCGCTGACGGAATATCCCAGGGTGAGGGCAGAGAGGGCGCACAGGGTGGCCGCAGGGGTAAATCGTAAGCTCATCGTCATTCTCCAAAACAGGGTGAAGTTTATTAAATCAATTTGATTGCTTTAATCGGCTAAAAAAAATGGGAAGGCATAACTCTGCCAGTCCCTGCGTCCCTGCCGGATTTACCCTTCATACTTCGGGCTGCTGATGCGTTGGCTGCGCTCCATCACCCGAATCACTGACTTATGTCAGTTCATCGGGATTCACTCGCTTGCCGCCTTCCTGCAACCCGAATTATCTTGGGTATAAAACGTGTGCTACACGGATGATTCAAATCTCAATAGTGACTGGAGATTATTATTAACATACCAATAACATTCAAAGCTGTGATGCCACCGTCATATTCATCTTCTGTAATTTATAAAATCAATTTGATTGCTGTATTCACTGGCCACATACTGCCCGCAAGGTCTTCACCGTGGAGAGGGATGTGATAACAACTTCTGGCACCAATCTTGAGCACGCCCGTGCTCACAATCGTCGGGTAGTGATCGAAGCCATTCGCCTTAACGGTGAACTGACCCGGGCTGAAATCGCCCGGCTGACGTCGCTCACTCCCCAAACCGTCTCCAACATTGCCACCGAGCTCGAACAGGCGGGAATTCTCTCTTCCCACCTGCCGCGCCGCGCGGGAGGGCGTGGTCAGCCAGCAACGCCACTGACACTCAATCCTGACAGCGCCTATTCAATAGGCATCCATCTTGATCATCAGTCGCTGCTGACTGTGCTGGTGGATCTGACCGGAACCGTTCGTTTTCGCAAACTGATCCATGTGCAGAAACCGCAGCCAGAGCCCACGCTGGCTCTTATCGATCAGGTGCTGCAAGAAATGCGCCAACAGGTGAAAATTGACTGGCGAAAAATGTTAGGAATGGGCGTGGTGATGCCGGGTCCGTTTGGTGTGGAAGGGATTTCCTCACAAGGGCCGACCACGCTGCATGGCTGGGATGATGTTGATATTGAAGCGCGTTTAAGTGCCGCGACCGGCTGGCCGGTAACGCTGGAAAACGATGCGACAGTGGCCGCAATCGGCGAGCGTTTTCACGGTATTGCCAAGCAATTATCGTCGTTTGTGTATCTCTATATTGGTACCGGACTGGGTGCAGGCATTTTCACCGACGGGCGGATTTACACCGGTCATGCACACAATGCGGGCGAAGTCGGCCACATTGTGGTGCAACCGGGCGGTCGCGAATGCTATTGCGGTAACAAAGGGTGTCTGGAGCGCTATGTTTCGTTACAGGCGGCCTACGAAGCCTGTGGCCTGGATCCGATGACCGCCATGCCAGAAGACCTGCTGAACGTCGGTGAGAAGGTGTTTGATAAATGGCTGGATACCGCCATCGAACCCGCGTTGCAGGCCATCAATATTATGGAATGTGTTTTTGACGCGCAGAGCGTCATTATCGGCGGAACCATGCCGAAACCGCTGGTAGAAAAGCTGATTAAGCGCCTGACACCGCTGTATAATTCAGTGCGCAGCCGCTATGCGCAAAGTGCGCGCATTCGTCTCGGCATGTCCGGCAGTGACACACCCGCGCTGGGTGCCGCGGCGCTGCCGATATTTGACGAATTCAATCCGCAATATGAAGTGCTTTTGAAGTAACGATATTCAGGTACCTTGACTGGGTTTCTGACCATCTGGTCTGACTCATTAATCTGACCAGATGGTCAGATTTGGCATGAGATTTGCAAAAGTTCTGTTATCAATTGTGAACGAGAACGTTGCAGATAAGGTAAATGCCATGAGTCAGATCATCACCCGCGCCGTACGCGGAAATTTCTTCGATATTCGTGAGCCGGTATTACAACCGGAAGAGTGTGAAGCGCAGGTGCGTTATATCGAAGACGGCCTGATGTTGCTCAGCGGCGGCACCATCGTCTGGCTGGGAAGCTGGCAGGAAGGTGAAGGCAAGCTGGCGCTGGCACGCAAAACTGCCGTTCTGGACATTGATGACTATCGCGATAAGCTGATCGTCCCGGGCTTTATCGACACCCATATTCACTATCCGCAAACTGAAATGATCGGCGCGTACGGCGAACAGTTGCTTGAATGGCTGACACGCTACACCTTTCCGACCGAACAACAATATCACTGTGCGGATTACGCCAGGCGCATGTCAAAATTCTTCATCAGCCAGTTGTTGCTTAACGGCACCACCACCGCACTGGTGTTCGGCACCGTCCATCCGCAATCCGTCGACGCCTTGTTTAAAGAAGCGTCCGACATCAATATGCGGCTGGTGGCCGGCAAAGTGATGATGGATAAAAATGCGCCCGCCGGCCTGCTGGAAACCCCTGAAGAAAGTGAACGGGATACGCGTGGACTGATTGCGCGCTGGCATAACCGCCAGCGCCTGAGCTATGCCCTTACACCGCGTTTTGCACCAACGTCTTCACCGGAACTGCTGCAAAGAGTGCGGCTGTTGAAGCAGGAATTCCCCGATGTGTATATGCATACCCATCTGAGCGAAAACGTCGCCGAACTGTCATGGGTGAAAGAAATGCATCCTGATCATCAGCATTATCTTGACGTTTACCACCAGTACGGGCTGACCGGCGAACGTTGCGTGTTTGCGCACTGTCTGCATCTGGATGACAGCGAATGGGATTGCCTGCACGATACAGATTCAACCATTGCTTTTTGCCCGACGTCTAATCTGTTTCTGGGCAGTGGTCTGTTTAACTTACAGAAATCCTGGCAGAAACAAATCCGCGTCGGCATGGGTACGGACGTCGGTGCGGGTACCACATTCAATATGCTGGAAACACTGTCGGAAGCTTACAAAGTCGGACAGCTTCAGCGCTACCGTTTGTCTGCATTCGAAGCCTTCTATCACGCCACCCTCGGCGGGGCACGGGCACTGCATCTCGACGATAAAATTGGCAACTTTAATACCGGTAAAGAAGCGGATTTTGTGGTGCTCGAACCGGGTGTCAGTGCGTTGCAAAAATTACGTGCCGCCAACAGTGAAACGCTGGCTGAAAAGTTGTTTGTGCTGATGACGCTGGGAGATGACCGCAATGTGTATTGCACCTACGTTGACGGCGAACCGGTTTATGTACGGGATGCTCAGCAGGAGGTACTTTCAGCATGATGAACAGTGATACCGGCGGCAAAGTCCGTCTCGCACGTGAGCGTACGCTGGAGAATATCCATGCGGCGGCCATTGCAGAATTCAGCGAAAAAGGTTTTCAGGGTGCCACCACGCAGGCGATCGCGCAGCGTGCGGGGATCAAAAAAGCCCAGTTGCACTATTACATCGCAGGCAAAGAGGAACTTTACGAAGAACTCTTGCAGAAAGTGCTGAAAGCCTGGGGCGACATTATTCAGTTCGACCCGTCACTCAGCGAGCCGGAAGCCGTGCTAAGCCGCTATATCCGCAATAAGCTGAATTTCTCGTTTGACCAGCCTGAACTGTCGCGCATTTTTACCAGTGAAGTGCTTGGCGGTGGTCATTATTTACATAAATACTGGCCTCAGGCTTCGCAGAATATTCTTGGCAAAGAGAACCTGATCCATCAGTGGATTGTGCAGGGAAAAATCCGCGCACTGGATGCCCGTCTGTTCATCATGCATATCTGGGCGCTGACGCAGTATTACGCCGACTTTGCCGTGCAGGTGAAGCATATGTACGGTGATTTCCAGGGTGATATACAGGCGCGTGAGCACATTATTGATGAGGTTACGACGCTGATACTGAACGGCTGTAAGAAAGGAGACTGCGCATGATCCAATTTCTGATGAACGGCAGGATCCACACGGAAAATCTGCCAGCCGACACGACAGTATTACACTATCTGCGGCGTGACGCGGGGCGTTGTGGAACCAAAGAAGGTTGTGCCTCCGGGGACTGCGGTGCCTGTACGGTGGTGCTGGCAGAAAAGCAGGACGATCAGTTGGTCTACCGCACGGTTAACGCCTGCCTGACATTTATGCCTGCGCTGCATGGCAAGCAACTGATCACCGTGGAAGATCTCAGACATCATGGCGCGCTGCATCATGTGCAACAGGCGATGGTTGATAATCACGCCTCGCAATGCGGTTTCTGCACACCGGGTTTCGTGATGTCGCTTTTTGCGATGGAGAAAAACAAACCTGCTTTTACGGTTGAGGGGGTGCAGGAAACGCTTTCCGGCAATCTTTGCCGCTGCACCGGTTACCGGCCCATCATGGCGGCGGCAAAGGCAATCTGCGAATCGCCTCAGCCCGATCAGTTTGATGCTGATGCCCGGCAAACGCTGGATAAACTCGCGGCGATTTCGGCGACTGAACAGCCGGTAAGTATTGATGAACTGGCCGAACGTTATCTTGCCCAACCGGATTCCCGTCTGGTGGCGGGCGGTACCGATCTGGCGCTGGAAGTGACTCAGCGTTATCAGCAGATACCGAAGCTGATTTCGCTCGCGCATATCCCTGAGCTCAAAGCGATTACGCTGACCGGTCAGGCTATTCATATTGGCGCGGCGGCACCGCTCAGTGAATGCCAACGGGTTTTACAGCGTGAATACCCGCAATTTGGCGAACTGCTTGAGCGGTTTGCCTCGCAACAAATTCGGAATCAGGGCACGTTTGGCGGCAATATTGCCAATGCATCGCCCATCGGTGACGGCGGCCCGGTATTGCTGGCGTTGGGGGCGACATTGCTGCTGCGTCGTGGCACTGAACGGCGGGAATTACCCCTCGACCAGTTCTTCCTCGGTTACCGTAAAACGGCGTTGCAGCCAGGCGAATTTATCGAACAAATCCGCATTCCCCGCAACACGCAGGTGGCAGGCCAGTTACGGGTTTATAAAGTGTCGAAACGGCTGGAAGACGATATTTCTGCGGTCTGCGCGGCGTTGCATATTGACGTGCAAAACGGCGTAGTGGTGCATGCCCGTGTGGCGTTCGGTGGCATGGCGGAAGTGGCGAAACGGGCCAGTGGCTGTGAAGCGCAGTTACTCGGACAGCCGTGGCAGACGGCAACCATCGAGCGGGCCTGCCAGGCGCTGGAACGGGATTTCACACCAATCAGTGATTTCCGTGCCAGCCGCGAATACCGCATGCAGGTGGCGAAAAATCTGCTGCGCCGCTGCCATATTGAAATGACTTCTCCTGAAACACTGATGCGGGTAACTCATTATGTCTGAATCCAAACCATCACTTTCTCAGGTTGAGATGGAAATGTTGTTCCGCACCGGGTTGCAGAGCGGGGTGGGCAAAAGTCAGAAACACGAAAGCGCGGATAAACACGTCAGCGGTGAAGCCGTTTATGTTGATGACCGGCTGGAGTTCCCCAATCAGTTGCATCTGGTACCGCTCCTCAGCCCGCATGCGCACGCCAGTATTTTACATATCGATACCGAACCTTGTTACACCGTACCGGGCGTGGTGCGGGTCATGACTGCCGCAGATGTGCCCGGTAACCTTGATATTGCGCCCCTGACCCATGGCGATCCGCTGATGGCGCAGGGCTGCGTGGAGTATGTCGGCCAGATCGTGCTGGTCGTCGCCGCAACTTCTGCCCAGGCCGCCCGTGCTGCTGTAGCGCTGGCAAAAGTGGAGTATCAGCAGCGTGAGGCCATACTGACGGTGAAGCAGGCGCTGGCACAGGCACATTACGTAGAAGAACCTCACCAACATAAACGTGGCGATGCGGAAATGGCGCTGGCCTGTGCGCCGCACCGTTTACAGGGCGAGCTGGAAATTGGCGGTCAGGAGCATTTTTATCTCGAAACGCAGATCGCCTCAGTGATGCCCGGCGAAGACGGCGCGATGCTGGTATACAGCTCGACGCAACACCCGACTGAAGTGCAAAAACTGGTGGCCTCAGTGCTGGATTTACCGATGCATAAAGTCGTGGTCGATATGCGGCGCATGGGGGGCGGTTTTGGAGGTAAAGAGACACAGGCAGCGGGCGCGGCCTGCCTTGCCGCTCTGGCGGCGCATCTTACCGGACGTCCGGCAAAAATGCGGTTGTCACGTCAGGACGATATGTTGATCACCGGCAAGCGTCATCCTTTTCATGTCAGCTATGACGTGGGTTTTACTGATGACGGGGTTATTCACGGTATCGACATTAAACTGGCGGCCAACTGCGGGTATTCGCTGGATCTCTCCGGTTCGATTGTCGATCGCGCCATGTTTCATTCTGATAACGCGTATTACCTTGGCGACGCGCTGATCACCGGTTATCGCTGCAGAACCCATATGGCGTCAAACACGGCCTATCGCGGATTTGGCGGTCCGCAGGGCATTGTGGCGATTGAGCATATCGTCGATCACATCGCCCGTGAACTGGGGATGGATCCGCTGACGGTGCGTAAAAATAATTACTACGGTCAGGAAAACCGCAACATCACGCATTATCACCAGCCTGTCGGGCAAAACCTGCTGCAGGAGATGACACAACAGCTGGAAGACAGTGCGGAATACACAGCAAGACGTGACGCTGTCACTAAATTTAACCGCAGCAATCCTTATCTGAAAAAAGGCCTGGCGCTGACGCCGGTGAAATTCGGTATTTCATTTACTGCCAGTTTTCTCAATCAGGCGGGCGCACTGGTGCTGGTGTATACCGACGGCAGTATTCAGCTCAACCACGGCGGCACCGAAATGGGACAAGGGCTGAACACTAAGGTCGCGCAGGTAGTTGCTGAGGTATTTCAGGTGGATATCAGCCGTATTCAGATCACCGCGACCGATACCGGCAAGGTGCCTAATACCTCACCGACTGCGGCTTCATCCGGCGCTGATCTCAACGGTAAGGCCGCGCAAAACGCGGCGGAAATCATTAAAGGGCGCATGGTGGAGATGCTGATGCGTGTCCATGATGTGCAGGACACTGACATTATCTTCAGCAACGGTCAGGTGCGGGTTAAAAATCAGTATTTCAGCTTTGAGCAGGTCGCGACACAGTGCTGGCTGAATCAGGTGCCGCTGTCGGCTACCGGTTATTACAAAACACCGAAGATATTCTACGATCGCAGCAAAGCCGCCGGACATCCGTTCTACTACTTTTCCTACGGCGCGGCCTGCGCGGAAGTGCTGGTCGATACCTTAACCGGTGAATATAAACTGTTGCGGGCTGATATTCTGCATGATGTGGGCGACTCGCTGAACCCGGCAATTGATATCGGTCAGGTGGAAGGGGGATTTGTGCAGGGTATGGGCTGGCTGACCACGGAAGAACTGGTGTGGAACGACAAAGGGCGCTTAATGACCAGTGGTCCGGCGGCATACAAAATTCCGGCGATTGGCGACATTCCGCAGGATCTGCGCGTGAAACTGGTAGAGAACCGCAAGAATCCCGAAGATACCGTTTTCCATTCCAAAGCGGTGGGCGAACCGCCGTTTATGCTTGGGATCTCCGTCTGGTGTGCGATTAAAGATGCGGTCGCCAGCCTGGCTGATTACCGTGTGCATCCCCAGCTTGATGCCCCTGCCACGCCGGAGAGAGTGCTTAACGCGGTGAATCACTTGCATTTTAACGGTGACGTTGTCACAGATATCGCTACCACCACCCTAAAAGTTGCCGGCTGAAGGAGGTTCTTATGCGTACTGATGACTGGGTAACCTGTTTACATGATCTGCAAAGTCGCGGGGAGCCGTGTGTGGTGGCGACCCTGGTAGAGAATCAGGGCTCCACGCCGCGTGATGCCGGAAGTAAAATGCTGATCACCGCCAGCCGGCAATTTTATACGCTGGGGGGTGGTAACCTTGAGTTTCAGGTCACGGCCATTGCCCGTGAAATGCTGCAACAGGGCGCCAGTACCAGTCGCTTTGAGCGATTTTCATTAGGAGCACGTCTCGGACAATGCTGCGGAGGTATGGCTTCTGTGTTACTCGAACCGCTCGGGCAACGGCAACCGCATGTGGTGGTTTACGGTGCAGGCCACGTCGGGCGCGCACTGGTGAATATCCTCAGCACGTTACCTTGCCGTATTACCTGGGTGGATGCGCGCGCCAGTGAGTTTCCGCCACAGGTGGACCCGCAAATTACCTGCATCGTGGACGACGAACCGCAGGGTACGGTGGCGCAGATGCCCGCTGACAGTTATTTTCTGGTGCTCACGCACGATCACCAACTGGATTTCGCCCTGAGCGAACGCATTCTGAAACGGGGGGATTTTCGCTATTTCGGGCTGATTGGTTCACAGACCAAGCGTAAACGCTTTGATTACCGCTTAACCGGTAAAGGGATTTCTGACCAACAACTGTCGAGAATGCGTTGCCCGGTGGGGTTGCCTGATGTACGCGGCAAACTCCCGGCCGAAATTGCCGTGGCGATTGCCGGAGAGTTTATCGCGGCATATAGCGCACATTGTCAGGCTGGCAAATGAGTGGGTGAAGTTTCCGTCTCTGCCGGACCAGACACCAGAAAAGCGAGATCCGGGGATTGTGTTTCAGAACTACGCATTGCGGCTATCTGTTCATGCCTGTCATTGTTATTTAATTGCCTTGATTATAATGACAAAAAAAATCATTAATTGGCAGCCAGATGAAGAACCCCCTTTCATATTTCA
>NZ_JAFMOS010000328.1 GCF_019049755.1 Rahnella perminowiae | reverse complement strand
TTTTTGAACTGCCCGCTACCGCTTGCGGGCTATGTTTCAGGGACCGCAGTGACAGGCTTGAAATCTTGCCGCTGCGCGGTGCCCTCCCATCGGGTTACAACCCGCGCAAAATACCGCGCGGTTTTCCACCTCTCGTCCGGCGTGATTTTGGAACCGGCCTCTGGCTTCTACTGCGCAACTTAACTGATTGTGGTTTTAAAAAAGCTGAAGGCAATTCAGAAATCTTGCTGAACGGAGCGGCTTCGAGACCTGTGGCTCGGGTCGAGCTATGCGAGACAACGTCACGAAGTGACGGCCCGAAGGGCGAGGCCACAGGCCGAGTAACACCGAGAGAAGGCACCGCGCAGCGGCAAGATTTCAAGCCTGTCACTGCGGTACCTGAAACATAGCCAGCAAGCGGTAGCGGGCAGTTAAAAAAGCGCGGAGTCCAGAGGCCCGCGCGTTACCGGGTCTCTGGTCGGTGTGGGCCGACGCCCACGGTCTTGACCTTGAAGCCCGTTTGGGTGGCAACCCAATGTCTTGACCTTAAACTAACCGGTACTCGATCCGATATTCCCCCGAACCCACCTCAGCGGTATATCCGTCAGCACAGCGCACAAAATCAATCCCGTCCGCCTCCTGCACAGATTGACCGTCCGTCAGGACCACGGTGGCGGAGGTATTCGCCGGAACAGTGACGTTAAGGAACACGGTCTGACCGCTCACTTCCCAGCGCACACCGATTGCACCGTAAATGGACTGATAGCGGGTATCCAGCCAGCTCAGGCCGCCGCCGGTCTGTGGTCTGATGATGGCGTGTTTGAAACCCGGCTGCTCTTCATCGGCTTCAATCCCGGCCGCCACCCGGTAGAGCCATTCGCCCACCGCGCCGTAAGCATAGTGATTGAAGGAGTTCATATCCGCGCTCCACATGCTGCCGTCCGGTTTGATGCCGTCCCAGTGTTCCCAGACCGTGGTGGCACCGGCTTTCACCTGGTACAGCCATGACGGAAAATCATCTTTCAGCAGTAAACTCCACGCCTCTTTGTTCCGGCCATTCTGGCTGAGTGCGTGACAGAAATATGGCGTGCCGACGAAGCCGGTGACTAAATGCCCGTCGTGTTCATTAAGCAGTTCTACCAGCGTATCGGTGGTGCGCTGACGGAACGCATCAGGAACCAGATTAAAGTACAGGGCCAGAATATGTGCGGTTTGCGTTCTGGCCGCCAGACGGCCGGATGGAGTGAAGAATTCCTCCTGAAAACGCCTGACAATGGCCTGATGTAAGGCATCGTAATGCTGATAGTCTTCAGTGCGGTTCAGCGCTTTCGCCGCTTTGGCGAACAATTGCGTGGAATACGCATAATACGCCGTGCACGTCAGGTCATCGGGCGTGGCACCGAAATAACTGCCCTCTTTGGCATCCAGCGCCACCCAATCGCCAAACTGTAATTTGTAATGCCAGAGGTGGTTTTCAGCATGCGCGGTCATGAAATCTATCCAGCCTTTCATGCTGGCGTACTGGTTTTCCAGCACCCGCGTATCGCCATACATCAGGTACATCGTCCACGGGTTGATCACTGCGGCATCCGCCCAGGCCGATGCGGAATGGGTTCCGCCTTCGGACAGCAGCCGGTCTTTGCCACAATAGCCGGTCAGGATATCCGGGACAACGTGCGGCACACCGCCCTCAGACGTCTGATCATAACGAAGATCGGTCAGCCATTTGGCGAAAAAATTACGGGTTTGCATCAGGTAACTCGCGGTACGGCAAAAAATCTGCGCATCGCCCGTCCAGCCCAGCCGCTCGTCGCGTTGCGGGCAGTCCGTCGGCACATCAACAAAATTACCTTTCAGCCCCCAAAGGATATTGTGATGTAGCTGATTCAGCGCCGGGTCTGAGCAGGCGAAATGCCCGGTCTGTTCCATCGAGGAGTGCAAAACAATGGCGGTGAAGTTATTCAGATCCAGCGGCGCCGGATATTGCTCAACTTTCACAAAGCGGAAACCTTGCCAGGTAAAGTGCGGATGCCAGGTCTCTTCGGCCTCGCCTTTGAGCACATACTCGGTTCGCTGTCTGGCAGTGCGCAGATTATCCAGATACACATTACCCTGCGCATCGAGCACCTCAAAGTGTCGCAATACCACTTTATCACCCGCCTTGCCGCTGGCCCTGAACGCAACCCAGCCACTGAGATTCTGGCCAAAATCAATAACAGTGTCGCCCTGCGGCGTCGTGATCAGCGCAACAGGCTTAATTTCTCCCATTTTTCTGACCGTGTTACTTCCCTGCGCCACCAGCGTGGATTTTTCATGCGCCACCACGCTGACGGGCCGCCAGCCATCTTCTGCGAAACCCTGCGCACACCAGCCGGGAGTTTCCCGGCGTGCATCGTAAATTTCACCGTCATAGATTTCTGAAAACAGAATGGCTGAATCGTATCCTTTCCAGCTTTCATCACTGACCACAATTTCACGTGAGCCATCTTTATAATTAATCATCAGCTGAGAAATAAGCGCGCTCCGTTCACCATAATAATTACGATGACGGCTGAAACCCATGTCACCTTTGTACCAGCCTGCACCTAAAATGGCACCCAGGACATTTTCACCTTTTTTCAGATGACCGGTTACCTCGTAAGTCTGATAAAGTAAATGGTTGTGATAACTCGTCCAACCCGGTGTCAGGCTATCTTCTCCGACTTTACAACCGTTGAGATGGCATTCATAAAGCCCGAGCGCACTGACATGAATAAAAGCCGACTGAATATCTGCTGCCCGGTTCAGAACAAAAGATTTCCGTAACAGTGTCGCCCTGGAATTATCTTTATCTGCCGGCGTTTCGACGGTGATGAAATCAGCCAGCCATTCACGGGGATAAAGCACGCCGGAAATCATCTCCGCAGGCGAACTCCAGGCACTGGTGTCGCCATAATTATCACGGATCTGCACCCGGATAAAATAATGCTGTGAAGAGATGAGAGTGAATTCATTCAGGGTGACATTATTAGAATATTCGCTGTCCTGCCATTCGCCCCGAAACAGGATTTTATCAAAACCCTGATCCTGGCTAATTTGGATCCGGTAAGCGGTTTGCCGGACATTTCTGTTATGGCTTGCAATTTCCCAGCCTAATACCGGAAATTCCTGCACACCGTACAATGCTGATTCCTGATTTAATGTAAGTCTGATCACTGTGAGCATATTCCTGAGTCCTCATGTAATATTGCCTGAGCGGTAAAATAAACCACTAGATTTGCTTGATAACGGATGCCGGATATTCAGATGCCGTTTCTTTAGTCACCGTACCGGCCTCGCTGTTGAATTCATTCCGTTGTTTGCCATGGAAACAGATCCAGCCGATCAACAAACCGGAAGCCACCGTAGCGGATAAAAGGGTATACAACACCAGCGGACCGGCATCGAGCAGCAGAGGCGTAATAAATGCCAGTACACCGCATAACAACCGGGAAATAGCGACGATAATACCTTGCGCAGTAGAGCGGAGCATGGTCGGGAAAGATTCCTGCGACCAGACTTTCATTATCCCTTCAAATGCCAGGCCGCTGCCTATGGCAGTAAAAAATAAGCAGCAGAACCAGGATGCGGGAGAAAATTTAAATAATACCGGCAGGAAGAATCCCCCCGCAAAACAACATGCCCCCAGAATAAATACCGGGATGCGTTTTGGTGTATCGACAAAACGCATAAACATGATCCCGGCAAATACACCGACCGGCATAGTCAGCAGGTTCCACAGTGAATGTTGCCCGACGGAAATACCCACGACATTCACCGCAATATACGTGCCAAACTGACCGCCGGTATTCGCGGCCAGATTGGTAAAGGCATAGAACAGACACAGCGCTACAAAAGGCCACAGGTATTTCCCGTGAATAAGATCCTTAAACGAGGCTTTCTGCGCACGTACCGTGACAATCCCTGCACGCCGTTCGTTTCGGGCAATCAGCCACAATGGAGACTCCGGAATTGTCCAGCGCAACGCCAGCAAAATCACGGCCACAGCGCAGACATGCAGATACATAATCTGCGCACCCGGACGCCCCCAGCCGCCGACGATGGCTGAAATCGCCATGGTTGTACCAATCCCCAAAAACCACAGTAAATTCGACAGTCCGATAATTTTCCCGCGATTTTTATCCGTTGCGGCTTCGGCAATGGTCGCCAGAGATACCGGCAAGTCTGCGCCGGTAGCCAGCCCGACCAGCAATGTGCCGGTCAGCAGCACCGGAAAGGTATTACCGAAAGCCAGCAACAGCGTACCCATAATGATCATCGCCATAGTGGCGATAAAGACTTTGCGTCTGCCATAACAATCCCCCAGCCTGCCGCCCAGAAAAGCACCCAGTGCAATACTCAGCGTTAATATGCCGGAAAGTATGCCGATCTGAGCCGATGTTGTTCCTATTGCTTTCTGATAAATAACCAGGGCCGTTCCGTTTGAAACAATTGCGGCAGAATCAATATATGATGCCATGCCGGAAACCACCCCGACGTACCAGGGATTAGGTTGTTTAATGGTTGACATAATCATGTCCTTCAGAGGTAACGGTGAAAAAAATAATTCGTGAGCTGTCCTTAACACCTGCTGTTATTATGATTCCCTATTAGACGTTTCTTGTTTATGACGGTTATTATTAATAGTGCGCTTTAAGGACACTATTACTGACTCTCATTCGTTCCTGAGAGGGGGTTCTGTGAAATTGTTTTTTATAGGCCTCCGTCAGGCGTGATGTGGTGGAAAAACCGCACCGGGTAGCAATTTTGCCGACAGTTAAATCGGAGGTGCGTAATAACTCCTGGGTTTTTAATAAACGGTAACGCAACTGAAATTTTTCGGGCGTAAAGCCGGTCATTTCTTTGATAAATCTGAACATGGTTCTTTTTGCCACACCACTTTCCTCACACAAATAATCCCAGTTAATACTGCACGCGTAATTTTCGCGTAAATAATTCAGCAGATGTCGCTTGCCGGATTCTGTCGGACTGGCCCGGCATTCCCTGCGGGTGGCACATTGGTACAGCATGACTATCATCGATAAGAGATAAGATTCTGAAGCAGCAAAGTAGGCGTTATCATAACGGG
>NZ_JAFMOS010000329.1 GCF_019049755.1 Rahnella perminowiae | reverse complement strand
GGATAAAAACAATTAACAAAATCACCGTCAGACGACTTTTGGCAATACGTGCTCGTTTTGGCTGACGGTTTTATTTATTGGCGGTGTTTATTCTTATGCGGCTTGTAAATTCAATACTTAATAAGGCAAAATATGCGCCCCGCAAAACGGGGATGATCCGTTACTGGCTCATTGATACACGCATTCTTCATACCAGAAAACATTCAAATACCAGAGGCCGGGCTAAGTACCGGATAGATATTTACTTTCAGATACCGACAGTCTTGTCGCAAGGAAACATCAATGGTGCAGCACTCTCAATATGCCGCGTTCTCCGTCATGGGAAATCAACATCATGTCGGATAATGCCGTGACAGGTACCACTTCCCGCGTGGAATTACGTAAAACGCTTACGCTGATTCCGGTTGTTATGATAGGCCTGGCCTATATGCAGCCCATGACATTGTTCGATACGTTCGGTATTGTCTCCGGCCTGACGGACGGCCATGTGCCAACGGCGTATGCTTTTGCGCTGATCGCTGTGCTGTTCACCGCGCTCAGTTACGGCAAGCTGGTGCGCCGCTATCCTTCCGCCGGTTCTGCGTATACTTACGCGCAAAAAGCCATCCATCCGGTGGTCGGTTTTATGGTCGGCTGGTCGTCGCTGCTCGATTACTTATTCGCGCCAATGATCAATATCCTGCTGGCGAAAATCTATTTTGAAGCGCTGGTCCCGTCAGTGCCGTCGTGGATATTTGTCGTTGTGCTGGTCGGTTTTATGACGCTGTCGAATTTACGCAGCATTAAAACGGTCGCCAATATTAATACGCTGGTGGTTGTCTTGCAGATAGTGCTTATCACGGTGATCACCGGCATGGTGATTTATGGCGTGGGTCACGGCACCGGCTATGGCACGCTGGCCAGTACCCAACCCTTCTGGGGCGAAAATGCGCATACCGTGCCGATGATTACCGGTGCCACCATTTTGTGTTTCTCCTTCACCGGTTTTGATGGCATCAGTAACTTATCGGAAGAAACTAAAGATGCCGAGCGCGTGATCCCGCGGGCGATATTCCTGACGGCATTAATCGGCGGCGTAATCTTTATTGCGGCGACCTATTTTCTGCAACTCTATTTCCCGGATATCTCCAGCTTCAAAGATCCGGACGCTTCACAGCCGGAAATCATGTTGCAGGTGGCGGGCAGGGCGTTCCAGTTTGGTGCGCTGATTTTCTCCAGCATCACCGTGCTGGCCTCCGGTATGGCGGCACACGCGGGCGTTTCGCGCCTGATGTATGTAATGGGCCGCGACGGCGTGTTTCCGAAACGATTTTTCGGCTATATCCATCCGACATGGCGCACCCCGTCTTTCAACGTGTTGCTGGTTGGTGCCATTGCTTTGATGGCGATTAATTTCGATCTGGTCACGGCGACAGCGCTGATTAACTTCGGTGCGCTGGTGGCTTTTACCTTCGTCAACCTGTCGGTCATTTCGCAGTTCTGGATCCGCGAGAAGCGCAACAAAAGCGTTATGGATCATATCCAGTATCTGCTTCTGCCGTTGTGTGGCGCGCTGACTGTCGGCGCCTTGTGGGTGAATCTTGAAGAAGGATCGATGGTGCTGGGGCTTATCTGGGGGGCAATCGGCTTTATCTATCTGGCCTGCATGACCAAAAGTTTCCGCAATCCGGTTCCGCAATACGAAGACGTGGCGTAACTCATCACCGATGTGAAAAATGGCTTCTGCGGAAGCCATTTTTGTTTCTGCTACGCCATACCGAGCCCGCGCATCAGCGCCGTGACGGCGGCTGCCGCGACAATAATCACCATCAGCGGCGCTTTTCTCCAGGCTAAAAACAGCGCCACACCGACGCCAATAATCCTCGCGTATCCGGCAAAATGCTGGCCTTCAAACAGGGCTGACGTGGCCGCGACCGCCAGCAGTAAGGTGGTCGCCGCATCCGATAACATTGTCTGCGTGGCGGGGGACAAATTAAGGCGCGAACCCAGCCGGTAACCGGCCACGCGCATCAGAAATGTTCCGGCGGCGAGCACCGCAATTCCCGCCATCATCAGGCTGTGTGAGGTCATTTTCGGTTCCTCCACGCCAGCAATCCGAGCAGTGAAAACAGCACCGGCATACCGGCCGGAACAAAAGGTACCGCAGCTACCGCAATGATGGCACCGCCAGTGGCAGGAGTACGCGTTCTCCTGCTGCGCAGCGACGGGAAAATCAACCCCAGTAAAATGGCCGGGAATACGGCATCAAGGCCGATGGCTTTGATATCCGGAATAAACTGCCCGATATAAGCCCCGGCTATCACGCTGACCGGCCAGAACAAGGCGATGCCTGCGCCGCATAACCAGTAAGCCGTTTTACGCTTTTCAGGGGTAGATTGTGAGATGCCAAATACCACACTTTCATCGTTCATGATGTGACAACCCAGCCAGCTCATGGCTTTGCTGCCCACCAGATCCTTCACCGCAATCCCGAACGGTAAATGGCGTGCATTGACCAGTAATCCGGCCGCCGCTGCCGCAAACGGGCTGCCGCCCCCGCCGACAATGGCGATAAACAGAAACTCTGATGCCCCTGCCAGCACCAGCAGTGAAAGCATCAGCGGTACCCACAGCGGGAAACCGCCTGCGACCGCCAGCGACCCATAAGAAATCCCCACCAGGCCATCGGCCAGGCACACCAGAAAGATGGCTTTAATCACATCATTTCCCAGCGGTGAAAAGAAACGCGTACGCATAATTCAATCCCATAACGAACAAGTCTCTATTATAATGAACGCATCTGCATCGTTCTTCAAGTCGAACGATCGTTCGTTATACTGATCAGGGTAAGTTTATGCCACAACCTATTAGCGTTATTTCGAAGGGACTGGTTCGCGAGCGCCAGCGGGCCGGGCTGTCACTGGCGGAAGTTGCCCGCCGTGCAGGTATCGCCAAATCGACACTTTCCCAGCTTGAAGCGGGCAACGGTAATCCGAGCCTGGAAACGTTGTGGGCGCTGTGTGTGGCGCTGAATATTCCTTTTGCGCGCCTGATGGAGCCGGAAGTGAATAAAATGCAGGTGATCCGCCGGGGTGAAGGTCCGGCGGTGGTGGCCGAACTGGCGGATTATAAAGCAGTATTACTCGCGACCTGTCCGCCCGCTGCGCGCCGGGATATTTATCTGCTGACCACCCAGCCGGGAGCCGACCGTATTTCCAGCCCGCATCCGCAGGGTTCGGTGGAACACATTATTATCACCCAGGGGCGCGCCCTGGTCGGGCTGGTGGATTCACCGGTAGAACTGAATGCCGGAGATTACATTTCCTATCCTGCCGACGCTGAACATATCTTTCGCGCGCTGGAGCCTGACACCATGGCGGTGCTGGTATCAGAGCAGAGTTGAGGTTTTGTGTTCATGATGGCGTTGTGATCCCGGAAAGGTTTTGCGACAGACAGGCGCAATGAAGAGTCTGGTTGCTGAGTGATGAATGCCCTGCAATTTACAGGGAAATTATTTATCGCGAAGGGATTACATGGCTGACATGGCTGATATTGCAACGCGCATTGCCGGGGTTATTCTTTCCCCTGATGCTGTATATGGCCTTATAAAAGATGGCCACAAATTCATAAAAATTATGGTTCGCATGAGAAATAAACTCAATGCAGCATAATAATTGTGTTATCCGCTTTATCCGGTCATTGCGCTGCATTGCTACTAAGATCATCCCCTTCATTATTTTTCACATTTTCGAAGCACTTATTGGCCCGCTGAGCGTTATTGGCTCAATACTCTGCATTATGTTTTTTGAGCCCTGGCCGATGAAGTTTGTCTGCATGGGTGTATGGCTGGTGTTCCTCTATTTACTGTCTAAAGCAACAGATAAGCTTACCGGCAGAGATAAGCAGGATAATTAACGCGCTTCTTCGTCACATTGTTTTTAGCAGCGGTCCGGGTAAAGAAGGTGCGTTAATAATTTTTGCGAGACGTCCTGGAAAACCAGCCGGTGTTTCTTGTCGTGGTTTCGTCACCGTTGTATCTTCTCCCCGCACCTGAAAATCAGGTGCCGGGATTGACCTCCTGCCTGACTTTACTGGTGACACATGACGCGTTAGCGTTTATTGTGTCGCGCGTTTTGCTACACCTTTCAATGGTGGGCTGAGCGAGGGCATCGAAAGATGCGCCGGTGTCCAGTAAGGCCGGTAAGGTCAACCTTGTTCAGCTCGCCACCAATGAGATTGACCTCTCGGGTAGTGAGTAAAATTTACTTACCGGAGGCTGCCACGATGGCTACGACCCCAACCCAACATCATTCTTTAAAAGCCCTTCCTTTTAATGCCGCCACTGATTTCACTGTGCTGGCTGCGCATTGCGAACAATATGCTGAAGCGCTGTTAGAAAGCGACAATCCGCTGCAACGTCGCAATATTTCTGATGCTCTGGCCACGGCATTGAACAGACTGCAATCCGGCTTGCACAATCCTGTTCCACCTCATCTGATTAACAGCCTGACGGTAGATGCCCTTCCTGCCTCCGCACCCCGTTTTGAGCCTGATTCTGAACAGCTGGCCGAATACTGTCTCACCCTGACGCAGATTTTGATAAACCGTGAGGTCACCGAACAGTCCGAAAAATCCCTGACCGGGCTTCTTTATGATCTGGTCAGTTACTTCGCTGCGGATTTACAGGCACCCCGGTACCTGAGAACGGCGCAGGGTCCGGAGGAACTGGCATGAAAAATCAAGACTGGCACCAGGCCGACATTATTGCTTCGCTTAGAAAACGAAAGACAACGCTTGCCGCCGTTTCGCGTGCCGCCGGACTTGCCTCCTCAACGCTGACGAATGCCCTGACGCGTCCGTGGCCGAAAGGGGAAAAGCTGATCGCAGAGGCAATGGGTATTCCGCCAGAAAAAATCTGGCCGAGCCGGTATTTTGATGCAGCCGGTCGTCCGGTAGAAAGGAAAATTCGACAAGTAAAAGGAGAAATGCCGGATGGTTAATCCTGATATCAAAAACGTCATTGGCTTCTTCGGCACGCTATTATCCGTCAGTCGCATTTGCCGTCGGTGCGGGAAATGTGACCCGAAAAATTTTAGCGGTATGGTTGGAT
>NZ_JAFMOS010000330.1 GCF_019049755.1 Rahnella perminowiae | reverse complement strand
ATATAAGGATATATTATGAACAAAAAAATTATCGCACTTCCTTTGAGTATCTTACTTACTCTGGGCCTAATGGAAACTGCCTCGGCAACCGGTACCGTTAATTTTAAAGGAAATTTAGCAGGCAGTGTCTGCACAATTGATGTCAATAATACGGGTACGGACAATAGCATTATCGAACTGGGTAATATCGAGGCTAATGCTCTCAAAGCCGTGGGTGCAACATCTCCGGCCGTCAACTTCAAAGTCAGTATGACAGGTTGCCCGTCAGGTTATTCCAGCTTTCAGTTCCAGTTTTCTGGTGATGAATATGGTTCAACCGGCGACTTTGCTGTATCGCATGGACAGGATGACGGTGTCGTTATTGAACTGAAAGACAGTAATGGCAGCCAGATATCACCTAATACCCCGATTCAGGTGGCAGCACCGGCCAGTAGCGATGCAAAAATAGAACTGCCTTTCACTGCAAACATTCGCTCTACCAAAGGTGAAGCCGCAGTGGGTCAGTTTGTTATGGCTACCAATATTTCTGTTATGTACGAATAACAGATAGCCGTAAACAATAGTCCTTTATGAGACAACCTGAAAAGGGTGTCTCATAAAATAAGGCTCACTATCTTTTTCAATTTGTGGATCTCTTTATGTCATTTGTTAAAAAGGCCCTGTTGCCTCTCATTTTATTAACCCAATCATCATTCGTTTTCGCGGGTATACAAATCGGTGCGACACGTGTTATTTATGAGGAACAGAGACAGGATTCCGTCATAAAGATATCAAACCCAGACAAAACCAACAATTATCTGATCCAATCGTGGGTTGAATCATTATCAGACGCCCCATCTGCAACAGATGCCATAAAGAAAAAATCAAAATCGAAAGTTAAATCTCCTTTTATCGTTACTCCTCCACTCTTCAGCCTTTCTGCAGGCGAAGAAAATGTGTTGCGTATTATTCATAATGGTGCCGCTCTGCCCGCTGATCACGAGTCCGTCTTTTGGCTGAATATTAAGTCCATACCTGAGACGGAAAAGAAAGACTCGAACACGATGGTTTTTTCAGTCAAGTCAACGTTGAAACTTATTTATCGTCCTGAAGCGCTCTCAGGGGATAAAGCCACCCGCGCTTATCAAAAAATCACATTTAAAAAGCAGGGAAACCAACTCATTGCCACGAATCCAACTCCCTATTATCTGACATTTTCCTCAGTCAAAGTTGATGGCAGAGAACTGGTGATTAAAAACAAAGCAATGCTCGCGCCTGTTTCGTCAATGACTTATGAATTAGGAAATTCGTCAAGCACAGCGACGGTTTCATGGACAACGCTGGGCGATCAAGGCCAGACGACACCGGCAGAAACATCGAAGCTCTGATTTTTCAGTTAATTTTTTATGCCGTCCGCATTTACTGATGAGGACGGCATTTTGTTTTTTGTGTTTTTACTTAAGAAGTCTCGCTGACAAGACGTCAGAATTGCTCCCTTTTTATTCATATCGCAGGAAGGCGCAGCTGTAAGATTAAAGGATTGATCATGTCAAAATTGTTCTACCTAAAAGCCGCAAAAAGGCCAAAATATTCCTGGAGTAAAATAGCCTGCATAACGTGTGCCGAATTATTGATCATCCTGAACCCGACGTTAGCCTTAAGCGCAGAAAAATATTATGACGCAAGCGCACTCGAATTAGATGGCCCAGAAGGTGGACAGCAGGTAGACTTGTCTCGATTCAATACGCCGGGTAAACAGTTACCTGGTATATATCACGTCGAAATATACATAAATGAACAAAGCATCGGACAACATGAAATTAATTTTGTAGAGAATGAAAAAGGAGAATTAGAACCAGAGATCCCATTGAGCCAATACCGTAAAGCAGGTGTTAAAATTGATGAAATTCCTGCATTTGCAGACAGTAAAGACGACAGCATCATTGTAGATCTTGATAAGAAAATTGAAGGAGCATACGCTAAGTTTAATTTCAAACAACAACGCGTTACGGTTAACATTCCACAGATCTTAATGAAAAATATCCCTTCCGATTACATTGATCCCGAACAATGGAGTCAGGGGCTGACAACTGTTTTTACCAGCTATGACTTTAGCGGTGCTCAAACCCATGATAAAAATATCGGTTCTGAAGAAGGTGATCAGTACCTTAATTTACGTAATGGTGTAAATCTTGGAGCATGGCGATTAAGAAATTACACAACCTGGAGTCATAATTCCAGTGGCGATAAATGGGATAATATCAATACTTACCTGCAAAAGGATATTGCAAAAATAAAAGGTAAATTAACACTGGGTGACGATTCAACCCAAAGTGATGTTTTTGATAGTTTAGCTTTCCGCGGGGTGGAAATTGCCTCGGAAGACAGAATGATGTCAAGCAGAGAAAGTGGTTTTGCGCCTGTTATTCGCGGCATAGCGAATACCGCAAATGCTCAGGTCACGGTCAGTCAGGGTGGGTATGTAGTTTATCAAACCTATGTGCCCGCGGGCCCGTTTGAAATAACTGATTTATTCCCCAGTACGGGGGGTGGGGACCTTGACGTCACCGTTAAGGAAGCTGACGGAAGTGAACGCAAATTTACGCAAAGTTTTGGCTCAGTCCCTGTAATGCAGCGGGAAGGACATCTGAAATACGAAGTTATGGCGGGAAAATATAACAATGACAGTGGTTCCGCTCAAGATCCTAATGTTGCTTTAATTACCGGGCTTTACGGTTTGCCACATGATACAACCGTATACGGTGGCTTGACCAACAGCGATAAATATACAGCGCAACAGCTTGGCTATGGCCTCGGATTAGGGCCATTCGGTTCGGTGTCTGTTGATGCGACACATTCGGAAACGCGCACTGACCGTAAAGTTTTTTCAGGAGAGTCATACCGTTTAAAGTATGCAAAATCCCTTAACAGCATGGGAACACAAATTAATTTATCCGCCTTCCTTTTTCCGGGTAAAGACTATTATTCTTTTGAAGATGCGCTGGACATTATCAGTGATGACTCAAACTTATCATCTGGCCAAAAACATGACCGATATGAAGTGAGTTTCAGCCAACCACTGAAAGATTATGGTTCCATTTCAGTCTATGCATATAGACAAAACTATTGGGATCAGGAACCCGATAATTATTTTTCAGTTTCCTATAGCGGTAGTTATGGGGCTATGACACTAAGCATTAACTATAACTATACACAGAGCGAAAACGGCGAACCAGATAAACAACTCGCCTTAAATCTTCAGGTACCTTTAGAAAGTTTATTACCGCAAACCTGGGCGACATATTCCATGACATCAGACAGTTCCAACCACATTGTCCAGACGGCAGGAATCAATGGCACCCTTCTTGAAGGCAACAATCTGAATTATGGTATCAATTCCACTGTGGGAAACGATAGTGATGGGGGAAGCATTAATGCCGTCTACAAAGGATCATCTGCTGAACTGACCAGTAATTACAGCGAGTCTTTAGCAAACCGGCGATTAAGTTATGGCATCCGGGGTGCAATACTGGCACATCCTTATGGTGTAACACTCTCCCAACCATTATCTTCCGATGCCCCCATTGCATTGGTCAGAATACCTGATCAGGAAAATATTTCGATTACAAATGGTGTCGGAATTAAAACCGACAGCCGGGGATATGCCGTCGTGCCAAATATACAGCCCTACCGGGTCAATGCAATTGGGCTCGACACTGATTCTCTGTCCAGTAATTTAGAGATTGCCACAACGATGAATAATGTCATCCCTACTGATGGTGCATTAGTATTAGCTGACTTTAATGTCCGTTCAGGAGAACGTGTATTAATGACATTATCGCGCCCTGACAATCATGAAATTCCTTTTGGCGCGACAGCAACAGCTGGTGAAAATAGTAGCAACAGTATTGTTGCAGATAATGGCTTAGTGTATTTGATTGGTATGCCAAAAAAAGGAATCGTGACCGTAAAGTGGGGAGATGAACAAGATGAGCAATGCAAGGCAGCGTTTGAACTTCCTGCTCTTCCCAAAGACAGTAAAGACAAAAAATTCTCAATGGTTGAAATTAATGGATTATGTGTTTAGGAGATAAATAATGTTACAACCAGGAACAACAAGAAAGCCAGTGACAAAAATGTCACTTTTACTCACGAAGACAGGGATATTTTTTCTCTTCTTTTTTCCTGTACTAAGCCATGCTCAATGCACATCGACTGAGCAGGCGCGTGAATTAACATTTACTCCCGGACATATCGTGATCCCACACAATCGTCCGGCGGGCTACGTGCTTTATGAACAAGTATTGACAGACCCGTCCAGTGGCGGAGCCAGTAAGATACTCAACTGTCAGGGTGGGGGTAAAATAAGCGCCAGAATTAATTTAGGAAATTTATTAAAAAACAATATTTACAGTACAAACATTCCGGGTGTCGGATATCGTTTATCATTAACTGAGCACCCGTTCCCCTGGGATCTTGATTTAAAATGTAACAATACGATTTGCCAACGTGATATCCCGGTTAATACACAATACAAACTAGAATTAATTAAAACCAATGACCGTAAGACAACGGCCGGTGTGTTATCCGCGGGGCGTTATGCAAAATTAATGACTGACGGCGGGAGTGATATTACTCACATTAATATTGGCAGTACCCTAATCGCACCCTCTGCCTGTACACTTTCCGATGAAAACATTCACGTTGATTTAGGACGCTTTGATGTTAAAGATTTCAAAGGACCGGGTAGCAGTGTAGGCGAGCGGAATTTCAGAATTGATCTCAATTGTGATGCCCAAATGCAATACAGTATTGTATTTGATGGCATTGAACCTGAAGCAAAACCTTCCAATGGGCTGATCGCATTAGATAAAATCCCAGGAAGTGCCGAAGGGATCAGTCTAAGAATTAAGCATAACAGTCAGCCAGTTGAATTGAGGAAAGATATCCCCTTCACATCAGACGTAATGGGTACAACCTCGTTATTATTCAGTGTTGAATACTACCAGATAATGGATAATGTGGTCGCGGGTAAAGCCAATGGTAAAGCGACATTTAATATACGCTATGATTAATACGTTTATGAGGGGGGGTCATCGATGACTCCCTCATAAGTCATCAGTATTTCTCAGGG
>NZ_JAFMOS010000331.1 GCF_019049755.1 Rahnella perminowiae | reverse complement strand
ATTTGTTATGCTTTCTATTTAACGAAAAAATTAATGCAGATGTCTTATCGTTTACCGCGACTGAACACCTGAGCAAACCCTACAAATACATGATTAAATTCACATGCCAGGATAAGAGTATCCCTATAGAACAGGTTCTTAACACGAACGCCTCTTTCCTTTTTCGTGCCCCCAATATTCATGCATTTCTTGAATCTGACCAGAAGTGGCTGGAAATGAAGCAGGTAAACGGTGTAATTACATCATTCTCACGTATTGATTCTTCATCAGATGAAGCTCTTTATGAATGTGTTTTAGAAAACGAATTAGCGCTTCTTGATAAAACCCGTAAGTCTGCTGTCTACCTCGGCATCAGCGTTCCTGAGCTGGTAAAAAAAGTGATGCTGGAACACAAGCAGATCCAGAGTTACAAAATTGACTTTGAAACACTCCAGTCAACTTACCCGTCACGCGCAATGGTCATTCAGTGGCAGGAAACAGACTTACAATTTATTCTGCGATTGCTCTGCGAAGTTGGGATTTGGTTTCATTTTGAAAATCATCCCAAAATAACCACTGAAACCCTCATTATATTCAGTGACAGTGGTACGGGTTATCAGTTTTCTGACAAGAAAATTCCCTTTGTCAGGAGCTCTGGAATGACCAATGAGAAAGAATACATTACCGATCTCAGGGAGTTCTACAACGTCGTTTCTGATGCCGTTAAAACCCGTAATTATAATTACCGTGACCCGTCTTCCCCTCAGGCTGATAAATCTGTCTACGTACACAATGTTTCAGAAAGCGTTCGTGCAGGTCAGGAATATCGTTATGGCGATAATCAGCTTACTTCCGGCGATTACTATGGGACTGAGGGCGAATCGGCGTCATTTTATGCCCGTGTGCGCCACGAATATTTGCTGAATCACCAAAGTATTTTTACTGCAGTGACCAATGATCCTCAAATTTCACCGGGTGTGATGTTCTACCCCACAGGGAATGTCCCTGAGGGTTTTAAGCGCGGTTTTGTCGTCTGTCAGATTGAAATCAGCGGCAGTCGCGCAGAGCATTTTACTTCGACACTCAGCGGCATCCCTTACAGTGAGGTGTATTGTTTTCGCCCTGAACGTCTTCCCCGTCCGGTCATTTCCGGCACAGTACCCGCGAGGGTATCAGCCAGAACACGTAATGCCCTTTATGCAGAGACGGATGTGCAAGGCCGTTACATCGTTAAATTCGATTTTGATGTCGATGAGAAAAAGAAAGGTTACGAAAGTGCTTTTGTCAGGCTTGGCAGACCTTACGCTGGCGATACCTTCGGTTTTCACTTCCCCTTACTGGATAATACCGAGGTCGCGGTTGCCTTTGAGCTGGGCGACCCTGACAGACCGTTTATTTCCCATGTGCTCCATGATGGCGCAAATCCTGATCTGGTCACCATCAAAAACGACACACGCAACATTATCCGCACGGCCTCTTTCAACAAGATAAGACTCGAAGATAAGCGCGGGCAAGAGCATATCAAGCTGTCCACCGAGTACGGCAAAACACAACTCAATACCGGTCATCTGGTCGATGCCGAACGCCAAAAGCGCGGAGAAGGTTTTGAGCTACGCACTGATAAGTGGGGGACGATACGTTCCGCTAAAGGGCTGATGCTCACCACGGAGCCACAGCCAGGCGCAGAGGGAAAACAGCTTGATATGACGGCTGCCATCAGTGCATTGCAAAGCGCCTTAGCACTCGCCCGGACATTACAGCAAACCGCCACCACAGCCGGTGCCGGTGCGGTTGATACAGGCGCACAGCAGCAGTTGAGTAAGGCGCTTAACCAGCTCACGTCATCCTCACTTTTAGCCTATTCAGGCCAGGGACAGGCATTCATCACTCCCTCGGCGCTTCAGCTTTCAGCGGGTGAAGATCTGATTGCCACCGCAGGCAGCAATGCCAGCCTGAACATTGTTAAAAAATTCTCATTAGCCGTCGGCGAAAAGTTGTCTTTATTTGCTCAGAGACTGGGGATCCAGCTGATTGCCGCAGCGGGCAATGTCGAAGCCCAGGCACAGCGTGGCGAAATGCATTTACTGTCACAGCAGGATTTCACGCTGTCATCCACAGACGGCAAGATGACCGCCAGTGCCAAAAAAGGCATCCAGTTTTCCTGTGGCGGCGGTGGTATCCGCATTAACGCCGACGGCTCTGTTGAAATATTCTCTCCGACCGGTATTGAACTGAAAGGACCGAATCTGGCTTTTATGGGGCCGGAACGTGTTACGACGACAGCCCCCGTTTTTGAAAAAGGCACCTTTAAGCGGCGATTCAAACTCCATTCTTCTGATGATCCTGATCAGCCTGTCTCTCATCAAAAATTCCGCTTAACCGGCACAGACGGAACGGTTACCGAGGGGATGACGGATGGTGAAGGACATTCATCCCTGCTTGATGCTGATGATATTCACATGTTCAAAATGGAGATTTTACATGACTGATCAGAAGGGTAGCCCTTATCAACCCCGCGTCATTGCCACCCATGAAATCGGTGTACATCACTCACTGGGTTTAGCGGCACAGACCTGTAACATCGGGATTAAACGGCCTATGCCGTGCATTGTCATTCTGGTACACGGTGTGAATGACGTCGGCGAGGCGTACCAGAATCAGGAAAAAGGCATCATTGCCGGTTTGAATAAGCGTCTTGACCGCGCCGATTTATACGCGCACGAATGGCGGGATTTTATGCTGATGCATAATGAAAGTGCGCAGCAAAAAATCAAAGCTCCCGGCCGCTCACCGGTAATTCCTTTCTACTGGGGCTATAAGCCCGTTACCCATGACGACTACATTCAAGATCAACAAAAGTATCGTGATGAACTGAAGACTTTACACGACGACGCCAGACTCCCCTATGACGCTTACCAGGAAGATGATCCTAAAAAAATGGCGGCTCAGGGGAATGACGGCGGCAATTCTGTCAAATTTCAGAACGACAGTTTTAAAAATGCGCTGGATGCCAATTTTGCAAAAAATGGTGGTACGTTTGCCAACGCGACCACCAGCATACCGGATATGTTAGGGCCGGGTTCAGGGGGCGCGGTACTGGCGGCGGTAGGCTTCGCCACGCTGTATATGAACGGCGGCGATTACACTCACCCGATTTACCCAAACCCGCACCGCATCTATCAGTTTTTTGCCGCACAAAGGCTGGCGGATTTAATTATGCAGATCCGAGATAATCCTGTAACAGAAAAGGATGTGATAAACGTCGTCGCCCACAGCCAGGGAACCATTATTACCATGCTGGCGAACATGCTGGTTAAACAGGCAGGCGGAGAACCGGCAAACTGCGTGATCATGAACCACTCTCCGTATTCTCTGGAAAGCCGGATAAGTGAAAACATTCAGGAAGGAAATCAGCAAACCACCGAGGCCAGACAGAAGACTTTTAGAAACTTCTGCAACCTGATGGCGACGCAATACCAGGGAGCACAACACACGGAGGAGGAAATAACGGCCATTGAGACATTGTGTGCGCTGCCGTCGGCCAGGAAAAACCAGTGGCACACTGACCAGCGCTACAGCCGGAATAATAACGGCAGAGTGTTTAATTATTTCTGTGTCGATGATGACATTGTGTCATTACAAAACGTTCAGGGGATCGGCTGGCGGGGAGTGCCACAGGCGATTGCTCAGGATATCCCTAATCTTTATCAGCGCGTCTTTGTCCAGCATGGTGAGGTAGGCAAAGCTCCGGACGGACAACCTTTTGTTTATCCCATCAAGAAATCCGGCGATTTCAGCACCGCATCAGGCATCAATGCCGCTTATTATTTCCGCGACGTGATACCCAATGCTGAGGAGTTGCCGGAACCCTTTAAATTTGTATTGCAGGGACAGAACACAAATTACGAACACGCCGTTGATCCGGACAGCCCCGATCAGACGATTTCCTATTCTGCCAAAGCGGGCGCGATAAGCCGGACAGGCAAGGCCATCTATCAGCTGGATAAATATGATTACCGCGACCTTATGCCGGGTTCGGTGCTCAGTGAACAACAACTGATTATCGAAAGTATCTACCGTGAAAAGAAAATCATCAAAGGGGTGATCACAGGAACGCCTGAATATCGCGGTATTCAGTTTACCTGGCTGAAATCACGCGAGGAACTGGAAAAGGAATGGCTGAAAACGGATCCGGTGGGTTACAGCCAGCATTCCTCCATCGTGATGAGTGAATTTGCGCCCTCACATGCCATGGCATTTGATCTGGCCATTGGTCAGTGCAAGTCATTCGATTATCAGGAAGGCAAATTCTGGGAAAGTTTGCTCCATCGGGCTGACTGGCGGGATCCGTTGAATCCATTCTTTGATGCAAAGGAATACTACAGGAGTGGAAAACTTCCCTATGACAATACGAAGATACATATGAGTAAACCCGAGCAGGTGCTTCCGAAAGGTGATTTTGGTGTGGACAATGGTTATGGCCCACGTGAAAAACCTTATGTGCGCAGCCGTATTGAAATCGAAATGGAGCTTTTCCTGGCGGGAAGTTCAGGAATGGTAGCAATCAAACAATGGGAAATGCCGCAACCATTAAGTGACAGCCAGTTGAAGTCATGAAGTCATAAAGGAGACGTGATGAACGGAATGAAATTATTAACAGGCTTACTACTGATTGCGGCAGCCAACACTGTACAGGCCAAAAAAGTGCCGACGCAGGTGGTTTATCGCTTTGACGATCACAGGTATCTGGAACTTAAAGGCTGGAATTGCGAAGGGGAACTTTGGTACATCGATACTAAAAGGGGGGTTCGTTCAAATCCTGTGGGTCAGTTTTATCGCATATTCACCCGAAAACTTGTACATCCCTCTGAGCGATATATTGCCCTAACAGGATGGAGTGCAGGAGGTTTTAGAGTGTCTAAAGATTATGGGCAAACATGGAGTACAGCTATGTTTTCTCCAGGTCCTAATGAACCTGACGAAATGAATCAACCCCCGTCAGAAGATGTCATTTCTTTCACCGTCGTTAACGATCAGGGTTTTTTACTGACTAAAAAAAGCCTCTATATGTCGTCCAGAGGATTTGACGATCCGCGCATCCTTCCTGGCGGGCCAGGTATTCCTTATACGGCGTCTG
>NZ_JAFMOS010000332.1 GCF_019049755.1 Rahnella perminowiae | reverse complement strand
CATCTCATTTAATGTGGTAATTTCCAGTTCGCCGCGTTCTGAAGGTTTGACCTGTTTAGCCATTTCAACGATATCGTTATCATAAAAATAAAGCCCGGTTACCGCCCATTGTGATTTAGGTTTAGCCGGTTTTTCTTCGATAGATAACGCGTTGAAATCCTTATCAAATTGAACAACACCGAAACGCTCTGGATCTAAAACCTGATAACCAAAAACAGTTGCACCGCTTTCTCTTGCAGCAACATCTTCTAATTTCTTGCCGAAACCCTGTCCGAAATAGATATTATCACCTAATACCAATGCGCACCTTTCACCATCAATGAAATCCTCACCGATAATGAATGCCTGCGCCAAGCCGTCTGGTGAGGGCTGTTCTGCATATTCTAACTTGATGCCAAACTGAGAACCATCACCCAGTAATCGCTTAAATGAAGGCAGATCTTCCGGTGTGGAGATGAGCAAAATTTCATTAATGCCTGCCAGCATCAGTACGGATAACGGATAATAAATCATCGGCTTATCATAAACAGGCAGTAACTGTTTAGATACCCCTAGAGTGATTGGGTGAAGCCTTGTACCTGAACCACCAGCCAGAACAATACCTTTCATTAACTCACAACCTCTTCTATTTAGTCTTTCAAACCTAACCGCTCACCTGCATAAGATCCATCCTGAACACGTTTCCACCACGTTTCGTTCTCAAGATACCATTTCACTGTTTTCAAAATTCCACTTTCGAAAGTCTCAACAGGTTTCCAGCCAAGTTCACGTTCAATTTTACTGGCATCGATAGCATAACGCATGTCATGACCCGGGCGGTCTTTGACAAAGGTGATCAACTGCTTGAAATGAGTTATCCCTGCAGGCTTATTAGGTAACAATTGGTCAAGGATCTCGCAAATGGTCGTGACGACATCGATATTTTTGCGTTCATTGTGCCCGCCAATGTTATACGTCTCTCCAATAACACCTTGCGTAACAACCCGATAAAGCGCCCGTGCATGATCTTCGACATATAACCAGTCACGGATTTGAGCACCGTCACCGTAAACAGGAAGAGGTTTACCCGCGAGTGCATTAAGAATAACGAGCGGGATCAGTTTCTCAGGAAAATGAAATGGTCCGTAGTTATTTGAGCAATTTGTTACCAGGGTCGGGAGACCATAGGTTCGGTTCCATGCACGGACAAGATGATCACTTGCTGCTTTTGATGCTGAGTACGGGCTGCTTGGCGCATAGGCCGTGGTCTCTGTGAAAAGCTCATCCGTTCCATGCAGATCACCATAAACTTCATCGGTAGAAATATGATGAAACCGGAACAGACTTTTCTTCTCATCATCTAATCCCGCCCAATAGTGTCGGGAGGCTTCTAAGAGAGTGTAAGTACCGATGATATTGGTATCAATGAAAGCTGAAGGCCCGTCAATTGAGCGATCGACATGGCTTTCTGCAGCCAGATGCATAACAGCATCTGGCTTAAACTCAGCAAAGATGTCATCAAGAGAAGAACGATCACAAATGTTCGTAAGAGAAAAACGGTAGCGAGGGTCATTTTCGACGAGCTTCAGGGACTCTAAATTGCCTGCATACGTCAGACTATCAACCACGAGCACATTGTCGTTTGTTTCAGAAATGATGTGACGTACTACCGCAGAACCGATGAAACCCGCGCCGCCAGTTATCAGTATATTCATTATAAAAGGTCTCACGTGATTAATTTTACACTTGCACCAGCAATTTTTGCATGACCAATCTGAAGGTCTTCGTGCTTTCACAATAAAATGTTAAATTTTATGGAAATCGTAATAAAGGCCAGGCTTCCACTAAACATTTAATACTGTGTAAATAGCCATAAGAGCCGACATTCAACTCCCTATAATATCATACGCTTTAGGGTATAAACCTCTAAGTTTAGCCTTCCGCCTGACTTACCCGAGCAATGACTCATTTTTTAATCAAAATTAATACCGCCCGTGATCTAAAAATCACCGTAAGGGCGACTTTATCTTTTGAAAATCCAACGTAACTTTGGTAATCAATTAATATAAGGGGTCAGATATGAGGACTACAGCGGATTAGTCTCACTTTCGTGCACTGAGACAGGTCTGGTAGCTTTCTCTTAACAAAAAAAAAAGCACCGAATTAATCGGTGCTTTTATAAGCCTGTTAACTATTTTTCGGTAAATTCTTTCAACCATGTGTTGAACGCTTCGCCCTGCGTGTTGTGGCGAATACCGTACTCAACAAACGCCTTCATATAACCGAGTTTATCACCACAGTCATGTGAACGACCGGTCATTGAGAAGGCTTCAACAGTATGTTTTTTCATCAGCATGGCGATAGCATCCGTCAGCTGGATTTCATTACCTGCACCGTACGGGGTAACTGCCAGCAGTGGCCAGATAGCTTCCGACAGCACATAGCGCCCCACCACCGCGAGGTTTGATGGCGCGTCTTTCAGATCAGGTTTTTCAACGATGGCCGTCATCGGCGCACTTTCGCCCGGCTCTACTTCTACGCCATTGCAGTTGACAATACCGTACTTGGAAACGTCTTTTTCCGGGACTTCTTCAACCATGACCTGGCTGTTACCTGTTTCCTGGAAACGGCGAAGCATCGCAGCAAGGTTGTCTTTACGCAGATCACTGGTGGAATCATCCATCAGCACGTCCGGCAGAATAACCGCGAAAGGAGAATTACCAATCAGAGGTTTTGCACACAAAACCGCGTGCCCGAGGCCTTTTGATTGCCCCTGACGTACGTTCATGATTGTCACGCCTTTAGGGCAGATAGACTGCACTTCTTCCAGAAGCTGACGTTTTACACGAGATTCAAGCATGCTTTCCAGTTCGAAAGAGGTATCGAAGTGGTTTTCGATCGCGTTTTTCGAAGAGTGCGTGACCAGAATGATTTCTTTGATGCCCGCCGCAGCACATTCATTAACGATGTACTGGATCAAAGGCTTATCGACGATAGGCAGCATTTCTTTTGGGATAGCTTTCGTCGCTGGCAACATACGTGTGCCCAGACCGGCAACAGGGATAACAGCTTTTAACATTGTAAAGGATACTCCTTGAAACCTATGGTATGTAAATTCAGTCAGTCAGCATCCAAACGCGTCAGGGATTTCTCTGAACTGAAATAGTTAAATTGATTTAAATTTCCAATCCGTTAATTCTTTCACAAGTATAGTCTCTGTTATTTGGTTTAGGGAGACCATACTCATGATTTTAGGACTCAAACACGATTATGTTAATTCGATTACAATACCAGTAAGCCGCACCAAACGGTAAGCTAAACACTTATTTTTAGGAATGTTGTACCTGTTCGGCGATTTAGTAATCATATCTTGCTGCTTTCCAAAACAGTCCTGCCGACTTTTTTCTCACCTCTTATTCTTCATCCCTCCTGATCCTTACAGACTGGCCTAGCTCCCTGTTTTAAATTTGAAATTTATGGCACTGACGCCCATTATTCAACGTGCGACAGCCGTCGTGTAACCAAAGGTGAAAAACGCAATATGGAATGGATCGCCGATCCCTCGATTTGGGCCGGGCTTGCAACCCTGGTAGTTCTCGAAATTGTCCTGGGGATAGACAATCTCATTTTCATTGCCATCCTGGCCGATAAACTTCCGCGTCATCAACGTGATAAAGCTCGCATTACGGGCCTTTTACTGGCGCTCATCATGCGGCTTCTGCTGCTGGCTTCAATATCCTGGTTATCTACACTGACCCGCCCTCTTCTCAGCGTGCTCGGACATCCTTTCAGCGCCCGCGATATGATTATGCTCGCGGGGGGGATATTCCTGTTGTTCAAGGCAACAATGGAGCTTAATGAGCGGCTCGAAGGCAAAGATGAGGAACAAAGCCATCAGCAACGTGGCGCTAAATTCTGGCCGGTCGTGGCTCAAATTGTGGTACTGGATGCGGTTTTTTCACTCGATTCGGTGATTACCGCCGTCGGAATGGTTGAACATCTGGCGGTCATGATGGCGGCGGTGTGTATTGCTATTGGCCTGATGCTGTTAGCCAGTAAGCCACTGACACGTTTCGTCAATGCGCACCCGACTATCGTCATCTTATGTCTCAGCTTCCTGCTGATGATCGGCTTCAGCCTGGTTGCCGAAGGTTTTGGCTATGTTATTCCGAAAGGCTATTTGTATGCCGCGATCGGTTTCTCCGTGATCATTGAAGGGCTGAACCAGCTCGCACAGTTTAACCGCAAACGCTTTTTATCCTCACGGCGTTCGCTGCGTGAACGTACCGCAGAAACCGTACTGCGCGTCTTGCGTGGTAAACATGAAGAAGCTGAACTTGATACACACTCTTCGAACATGATTGCTGACAGCGCTGATGATGAGGATGCGATTTTTAACCAGCAGGAACGTCACATGATTGAACGTGTGCTGGGGCTGGGTCAGCGCACCGTCAGCAGCGTGATGACCTCTCGTCATGATGTTGAAAATCTTGAACTTAATGACCCGGTTGACGTGCTGACACTGCAAATCGCTGCTAACCAGCACACCCGTATGCTGGTTACCGAAGACAGTTCGACCGATGAACCGCTGGGCGTTGTACACGTGGTTGATCTGCTCAGGCAACAGTTACTGCAAAATGAACTGGATCTTAAGGCACTGATCCGCCAGCCCCTGATCTTCCCGGAGCAACTTTCTCTGCTGATGGCCCTCGAACAATTCCGCAAGGCAAAAACACATTTTGCTTTCGTCGTCGATGAATTCGGTTCTGTCGAAGGGATCGTGACCCTGACGGATGTGATGGAAACTATTGCCGGTAACCTGCCTGAGTCTGACGAAACGCCTGATGCACGACATGATATCCGGCAGCAGCAGGACGGAAGCTGGATAGCCAACGGCTACATGTCGCTTGACGATCTGGTGATGTATATCTCCCTGCCGGTGGATGAAAAAAGGGAATATCACACGCTGGCTGGCTTGCTGATGGAATATACCCAAAGCATCCCGCAGGTGGGCGCACAGATACACATTAATGGCTATCTGTTTGAACCTTTAGAAGTCAGTAGTCACCGCATTCTAAAAGTAAAGATTACGCCGCCTGAAACCGCCTCGGAAGACGATTATGAAGTCTGAAAACCCTACCCT
>NZ_JAFMOS010000333.1 GCF_019049755.1 Rahnella perminowiae | reverse complement strand
TTTATCTTCTTTATTGCCCTATTATCTATACGAACGCTTTATTTTGATTTATGCTTTTCAACGCTGGTCAGGGAAATGGGGTTTTATAATAAGGAGTGAGATGTACTAATAGCTTTAAAACGTTATACATAACATTAAGACATTAGTCTTATTATATTACTCCCACTGTATTTCAGCGGGATCGTATTACTATGTCATTTTATGAATATATTTCAAGCCTAAGGATTAAGGTATGAAAAACGCAATTAATGCGCTAAAGCGCAAAGCAAATCAATATCAGGAACTTAAGAAACAACGCGGTGTGACCTTACTGGAAATCATCATCGTGCTGGGCATTATCGGTATTATTGCTGCAGGTGTTGTAATCCTGGCAAACCGTGCCTTTACTGCACAGGATATCAGTGACTTAGCCGATAATACCAACTCAGTGCGGGTAGGGACGACTGAAGCTTATAAAGACAGTGCAGAATACCCTGCGATGGTGAGTGCTGTAGATCTGACTAAGTCGACAATTGGTACTGCAACCGACACGACTGGCTCAATAATTTCTACGTTAGTTAAGATGGGGAAAATTTCTGCGGCTGAAGCCTTCAATGGCATGTCAAATGATGCGTTTGAAATTGGTGGGGTGAAATACGTCTCTGAAGATGCAAAAGCGAAAGGCTTCTACCTGGTGATAAACGGGCTGGAAACAGAAGACTGCCGTAACATTGCTTCCCAGCTGGGCGGACAATGGGATTATGTGGCTTCTGGTACTGCAGCAGCCGGCGCACTCGTAACACCACAACCCGCAGAGTTATCCGGCGAACCTACCACGTCTATTCTCAAAACCCTGACTGCCGATACCCTGAGTCCGACAACCATCGTGGCTGCAGGATTCTGCGATGCATCGACAGGTTCAGATAATGCGCTGATTTTAGGCAGTAAATAATTGTTTTTATGAGTACAGGAGCCTGCGGCCGTTATCGTTGCAGGCTCATTTTCGATGACTTCCATAACGATGGGAATTTTTATGCCAAAGGTAAGCAACAGCAAAGGTTTTACCTTACTGGAAATGATCGTTGTAATGGGAATCATGGGTCTCGTTTTTACTTCATTCGCTCTCTTTAAAAAGAAACAAATAGAATCAGTGGCCAGAGAAAACCTGACCAATATTATTGCGAACGAAGTGCATGGCATGTTGCAATTTATTAACAGGGATGAAATTCAGATTACTGAGGACAGCGACGCTGATGGTGAAATGGATTTCATAGTGAACCCGCTTTTCGACAGAACGATTTCTACAGCTAATGAAAAAGGTAAAACCTATGGCTGGCGTGTAGAGGATCAGGCTTTCAGCACTGACCCGAAAGACACTGACCATTTTATTCAGTGGGATAACACATTGTCTCGTGGTTATTTCACCAGCCATCGCTGTTACAACACGGGCAACAAGAAAGTCGCTGATAAGGAATTCAAGGTTGAAGATTTAGCCTGCAATCAGCCGGCAAACAACCAGGATAAATCTCTGGTATTAGAACGTGTGGATCTGGTGGGTGACGAAGAGACACGGACTATTGATCGCGTTGATTTCTACGTGAGTTTTCATCCGGGAATTAACGGTAAAAATGATATGGATAAATTTACTATCGAAAATTATGCGACAGCGTTTAGTAAAGCATTCACTCATTACGACCTGGCATATCAACACGCTGACTATATCTATCGGCGGGAAGCAAAGGGCACCGATGTAGCAAATTTCGGCACCGGCTGGAAACTGCTGAAAACCCATGACGCGAAGACAGATGACGAAGCGGTACCTTTCGGCAGCATGGTGTCCTACCTCGATAAGATTGATCAAACTGCCGCTCAGCTGGGGGTTAGGTTTAGTTTTAAGGCAGGTCTGGGGAAAGTGATAAAACCCGATGGCTTAGTCGGCGTGGATAAGCTCTGCTGGAATCTTAAAGAAAATATGATGACGCATTGCCTGGAAGTTGAAGACGGTACAGGCCGGAACAATGAGGAAGGCGTCATGCATCTGACGGCCAAAGATGCTAACAACCAAACTGTAACGGGAACATTAATGGCGAATGTTATTTTTGAAGGTGAAGCTTTCGATCCTGAAAAAGGAAATATCATTGCGCTCATGACCAGTCCGGTTGTTTCCTATCAATCCTTTGGCAATAAAAAAGACAGGGGCACTAATGATGTCATTATTGATGACCCGGATAACTATGATAAAAGCGTCACCGATGAGCCGGGGTATATTAAAATTCCGGTGCAAAAATGCCCCTTAGCGCCTCCGGCCCCGGGCAATCCCCAAAATGCGCCGCGAGTACTTTATCCACGGCTGGCTGCTGCAATCTCATCCATTGTCGCTGATGTAGGCAAACAGGGAAACGCAGGCAGCGAAAGTGAAGGCGGGGAGGATTTTTCTGATTTCTCCAACAGCGAAAATAACCGGACAACGACAAAAGGCGTTTTAGATCATTTAAGCGGTGTTGCCGTACAGGTGAATCTCATCCGGGAGAATGACAAGAAAATATCTCCTGACGATTACTGGGTCATCAGCGCCACCAGTGGCGTGTTTGATAATATTTCAGGGAAAGGTGTCAGTGTCATTAATCCAAGTTCGCTTTCAGTTGTGCTGACTTCATGGTGTAGCTCGATCAAACAACCCGCTGCTGGGGCTGATGCCCCCATGCCGCCCTATTAGCGCAACGTAAATGAAGGTACGGCACTGTATTTTTATGAAAATTTCAGGATGAAATAAGATGAAAATTAAAATGATTGGATGCGTTATTATACTGTCCGTGGCTATGGGGCAATATGCACATGCAATGGTCAATGCCGATGGCACTATTTCAGCCACATCTCAAACCCCTTCAGTGAGTCCATCTTCACAAACAGGCCGCAACCCCTTCTCCGGCGGGAATTCTCCCTCGTTGCACATTCCTGCTGAACCTAAGGGCGTCTTATCAACTCCTTTACAAGTGACTTTGTTATTGAATAGCGGTGATCTGCTGAGCCAGGGTTTACAGAAATGGGCCAGGGACTCCGGATATAAATTACTTTGGCAAAGTAAAAGTGATTATTTGATTTTTAGCCCCATCACCCTGACAGGCAAAAATGAAGACGAGGTGCTGACAGGTTTAGGGGATCTTTTTGCTTCTGAAAATTATGGATTAAACATCAAAAACTATCAGAAGAACCGCGTTTTACTTGTTGATGATATGTAACGACTGATTTTCAGGATAAGGATATATGAAAACTAGAATTGGATTAATTACATTGGTATTGCTTATTCAGGGGTGTAACCATGAATTCAATCAGACATTTGCACGTGAAAATGTTAAGGATACATTACCGGGAGCAACTTCTGCAGGAGAAATGAAAGTTAAACCTTATGTGAAATATGATGCTGCTTATTTAGGTAAAAAAGTGGATTACAGTTCTACGCGGCAAACACTGCTCGCTAAAAAAGTTACTGTGAACTCCTATGAACCCACTGATCTGAATACCGTGCTCGATGCTTTACTCGCGCAAACAGGTGTCAGCCATAAAGTAAATTTGGCTTTCCCCGACCAGAAAGGCCTTGAAGGCGGTAAAGTAAACATTGAAGCACACAGCATTAATTTTACAGGGACTTTTGAAGAATTCATGCGCTATGTTTCAGCCCTTTACGATGTGAATACTACCCTTGATGAGAATAATATTCTTAAAGTGGATGCTTATAGCGTGTATGCCATAAAACTCGATTTTTATGGAGAAAATAATAAATTTGAAGCCAGTCTCGATCTTTCGAATGATGCGGTTAGCAATGGGGGACTGAAAGGCAAATCAGAAACTAAATTCGAATCTACATTTTGGGATGACGTTGAAGACATGGCAGAAAAGTATGTCTCAAGCGGCATGTATACCGTATTTAAAGATGCTTCCATCGTAACGCTAACCGGACGGCCGTCAGAATATAAAGCGTTGAATGATGTGTTGCAAAAATACCAGGCTGACAATAATCGCCAATTCATTGTCACCTACAAAATTTTCACACTCAATAAAGAGAAAATGGAAGAGTATGGTGCAGGTCTGAACATGTCCTATATAGACAGCGGTGAAAGCATTGTTATTAATACTGCCATGATGAATACAATGGATAGTGGAATGACGCTCGGTGCGGGTGCTGATCATGCACTCAGTGTATCGGCCAAATTGAACGCACTCTATTCCCTGACGGGCAGTAAAGTTCTGCAGAGCGGGACATTTGTCACCCGTAATAACACGCCGGTACCGCTCAATATGACAAATTCTCAATACTATGTTTCCGGGCGAACACGCACCATTAATAATGATAATGGTCAGGAAGATGTAGAGATCGAAACCTCTGAAATCATTACCGGCACCAGTTTTATTATTACCCCACGGATCAATAAAGACGGGCGGGTAGAAGTCACCAGCGGTTTTACCAAGAGTCAGTTAAATTCTATTGATGTTTTCGACACCGTACAGTTGCCCAATGTGACTACCACCGAGATGTTTAACTCTACAGCGGTTACGCCGGGTAGTTTACTCATGGTCGCGAAGTATGAAATGAATGACCTGAGTAAAAATAAAGAATATCAGCTGTTAGGTTATAGTGAAAATACAGCTGACGATGAGAATACCGTCGTGATGGTTGTGGGTATTGACTATTATCGTGCACCTCTGAATCATTAATTATTGGATGTGACAGTCATGTTAAATACACTATCGCGCAATAACATATTGACCGGTTTAATCTGGGACTTACCCATACACGATAATATGGCGCCGGGATATCTAAAATGGATGGCAAACATACGGCGTAGTCACCGGAGATATATTTATAGTGTTCAGGGGGATGCTGAAGTCAGTGAGCTTATCGGTTATTCTGAAAGAACATCTCCGGGTTGTGAACCTTTTGCTGTCCATCTTAGAAATCTCTATGGTGATGGATTCTATTATTTCTCGGCAGGTAAAGGACAGATTTACTTGCTGATGATCATGGACGGTATCATTATCAGCGGCAGTGACTGTGTTATTACCGAAAATTTCTTTCAGGAAATGGTGGCTTCGTTGCCTGAGTCAAAATACGCCAGACTTCAGGTAACTGAAATTTCATTGGCACAATTAGACACTATTGCTGAATCTTGTAAATCAAATCAGAAAATTTTCAAAAAGAAACAACGTATGTTTTGGAGCGCAGTAGGAT
>NZ_JAFMOS010000334.1 GCF_019049755.1 Rahnella perminowiae | reverse complement strand
GAAGAATACGGTATTTTCAGTGGGAGCATTATTTCTCTGTGATACCTTTTTTTACTTCCATAAAATCAATGAATATATTTGGTCGTTCTTCCGTTGCAATTTCTAATCGCTGCGAAAATAACTGAGTGCCTTTGGTGTCGCAAATATAAGCATTGTCTGATGTCGGTTGCTTTTCCATCATTTGTGCAAAGGTAAATCCTTTCTGCCCTTCCGGAACATGGATAATATTGAAACCGGGCACTTCCCTAAACGAATCGACAGCCGGATCCTGGAAATGGGCTAAGTCGGTATAATCATCCACCGATCCTTTAGCACCATTCAGGCATGTAAATATATCACTACCCCGTATACCTTGCTCGTTAATAGCCCCCTCTCCTTGCCAGAGCCCCGACCAATGCACACCTCCGGCAAGACGAGTATGAATTGCAGCAACATCTGTTATGGCTATCCTCTCGTTATCCAGGTAGTAGGGAATAAGATACATACCCTCCGTTTTACGATGATTGAGCGTATCTTTCCCGTTTGAAACGAAAGCATAATTGGCAGGATAATCATTGTTGATCCTGAAACTTGTATAGGGTACGAAATATTCTCCGTCATCACTTTGGAGTGTCCATGCTGCAAGCCGTTGCTCACTTCCATCCGCATCGCCGAGCAACAAGGCTTCTAAGTGTATGACTTCCATATGGCGATGAGGAAGATAAACAACCAGTTCATGTCCTTCCCCTCCCGTGCTGTTATTACTGGTATTACCTTCAGGGCCGTCTGAAGCCCGGGGGAAAATAACCGTGCCAACCCATAATTTTTGATTTTTGCTGGCAGCCAGTTCAATCAGTTCATCATATAAAGAGAGATTTCGCGTCGAGCTGGTCATTGCTGGCTTACATTTATAACGTTGCTCTTTCAGGGTGACAGGCGTACCTGAACATGCCGTGATTGCCGGGAAGGGGTCGCCTTTCTGATAGGGTTTCGCATTAATAATGGGGAGGCCCCAGTATCCTTCTTTACCGCCACTCACCCAGCTGTAATTAGCTTGTGTATCATAGTGAAGGTAGTGTTCTGAGAAATCAAAATTGTCATCTGTTATCTCCGGTAAACGCTGGGCAGGAACGTGTCCGGAAGAGGATTCTATATACATAATATTTATTGCAATTGGCAGGGAGTTTTTCTCCTCATAGGAATATTTGTTACCACTTCGGGTATATCCAAAAAAATTAGCAATAGGTAACGCGAGGGGCATATCCAGCGGTTGTGCTGTACCGCCACCGCTATCAGGTTCAGCAAATTTGAACGCGCCTCCTTTAGGTATCGTGGCCGAAAAGCTATTAACCGATGCTATATTCAAGATAATGAAAAGCATAATTATTTTTTTCATCATACATCCTTTTAAAAAGAACCGCTTGCGCCCATTTTCCCTAATGTATCCGAAAGGGCGAATAGTGCTGCGAAAACCCATATAACACAGCCACCTAAAACGAGGGTAGATAATGACTTGAGTAAACCGGATAATTTCTGAATATATTCTCTGATATGTTCTCTTGATTTATGCGATACAGAGGTTAATACTTCATTAAATGACGATAAGCCCGCATAGAGGCTAATGTTTAGCAAAGTTTCAGGGCCAAATAATCCGGTGTTCAGCGCATCACCGTATCCTAACCCTATCGCCATTTTCTCCCGCATAGTGTTGATATGATTTTTCAGCCATCGGTTGGAGTTCAATAAAATGATCGCCAGGCCATCATTCAGTGGGATCCCATTCTTAAGCATTAGCGCCAGATTGTTGAGGAAGATAGAGGCCGCAATTTGCTTGTAAGTGGAAAAGGGTAAAATGCGGTCAAGAAATTTATTCCTGAATGAGCCGCAAAGATTAATCATGACAAACCGGATAATAAAGACGGTCAAAATAATAGCAATTAACATGTAGATCCATAACCCTGCGACCAGGGATAGACCAAAAGAATAAAGTGACTGGGTGATACCTGGCCATTTAGTCACAGGGACAACACTTTCAAAGGCAGGAAATACTTTGACAGAGTAGCCTGCGATCACTGTTAATGAAAGGATCAGCATAATGAAAGGAAAGAGGACGGCAGACGTCAGTTTTTTCTTTAACTCACTATTATAAGTGATGACATTAACTAAGGTTATAAACCCGTCAGCGAGACTGCCGCTCTGTTCGGCTGCATTGATAACACTCAGCTCACTTTGTGGAACAAGGCCATCAAACATGACCGCAATAGATGCACCCGTCAGACCTGCTTTCATGTTATTGGTTAATATGCCAATGTTTTTGGCAAAGCCAGATCCCAACAGGCTTTTTCCTTCAACCTGAAGTTTTAACAAAGAATCGTAAAGTGGTAATTCTGTGCTGATCATGTCAGCACAGAATTTATAGAGAAATAATCGTTGTTTTTTATTGAATTTTGCCAAGGATCACCGCCATGTTTTCCTGTTCGACGTCACCAAATTCCATGCTAAACCAGGCTGCACAAACCCGACCGCGAAGTATCTCAGCGAAGACCTTTTCTTTTATTTCAAACCCTTCGCTCAGGCCAGGTGCTGACAGCCTTTTTTTCCGCCATAGGGTATAAACCTGCAACCATTCCTGTTTTGAAATCGCCGCCAGTTCATCGTAAGTGGGAAGCATATACTCCATCACCAGCTGTCTGCCGCTGATGCCGGTATATTTACAATGAACGCAACCAGATTCATTTTGTTCATATAGCGACATTGTTTTTCCACCGAATGTCATTTCAACGGAACGATGACAATGGGGACAAATAACCGGAACCAGCTTCTGGCACTGCAATCCGGCAATAAAACCGGGTGTAGAAAGTTTATCGCTGGTGATACCCATCGCAGATAAACGCTGAAGTAATGAGACGATATTCCCGGCATGCACGGTCGTGAAACAGTAGTGCCCGCTCTCTACGGCACCGGCAAGTGCATTGGCCGAAATATTGTCACGTATTTCCCCCACCATCAGAACGTCCGGATCCCGGCGCAGTGCAGATTTAATCGCAGAATGAAAACCGCCGCCTTCTACACTGACGACAGAGCTTTGTTTGGCACCGAAGATCTGATACTCAACCGGGTCTTCGACCGTCAGGAAACACCCTCTGCTGCTGTAGCGGTTTATTTGCAGCCATTCCATTAAATTCTTCAGCGTTGTAGATTTACCCGAACCGGTCGTACCGGCAATGATGTAAGCACCATAAGGATTACTGAGGATTTTTTTTAAATCTTCTAACTCATCATCTGAAATACCCAGCCTGCTAAGATTTGCGACGGCACTTTTCGATAATCCGGAAGGAATAATACGCAACACGGCGTGATAGCAATCGTTCGTCTCACCAAAAATGGGGAAATGCGCATAGCGGAAGCGGAAACTGAGTTTATTAAGTGTGTAGAGGATATTGGCGCTTTGCGGAATAGTGCGGTTCCACGTGGTGTCACGTGTACTGGCCTGGACGTTATACAGCACGAAAACCAGTTCATCACATTTGCTGGATGCCATCTGCATCATGGGCACCAACATACCGTTTACACGCACTTCCAGCTGAGCCAGGATATCGTTGCGGGTTATATGCAGGTCACTGGCTCCCATATTTACCGCTTCAATTAATATCGCCTCGAGCTCTTTCTGCGTTTCACTGATATCCAGGGCCACACTGCTGAGCTTCTGTAATGAAACCAGCTCGAAAATTTTGAAATAAACGCTTTCGCTGACCCCGGCTACCCCGAGTACCTGATGACGATGAACATCATTGAGTTTGCGAATTTCATATTGAATAATATGCAACTCTTCTACTACAGAGCGTTGGGAGACCAGAAACTCCTGCCCCTGCGAGCGGGCCAGAAGCATATGATCTTCTATTTCAGAGAAAGTCCATTCACCATTGTGAAGGGATTCTTCGGTAAGCCGGACAAAATCGAGTATCACCGGGAAATTTCCTGAACATACGAGTGCTGCCCGTTTTTATCCTGATGTACCGTATAGCGCTTTCCGTTAGCAGAAAAGACTTCACCTATACGCACGAATACTGTTTTCGTGCCCACGGAAACAGCCGCTTTGGTAATGCCTGCAATTTGCGACAACATCATCACCCGGGGCTCATCCACCGGCGCTGATTCGGTTTTCGGCTCTTCGCCTGAAGGCCCGTCATTCATGATTGGCATCGCGGATACCGGATTCAGTTCAGCCGCTTCATTTTTGATTTTCGCCATCTCAAGCCGTAATTTCGCCAAGACAAGTTGCTGGGAAAGTAGTCGCTGAGACTGATTAAACTGCATGTCTTCTTCCATCAGCCTGGAAATATGTTCCTGTACAGGCGCAGGGACGGGAGAGATATTCTGACCGGTTGTGCTGATCTCGTCGGCAAAGTTGCTGGTCGAAAATAAAGCAACCAGGGTAGTGAGGATTATTTTCCGCTTCTGCATACCATTACTCCTGTAATTTTATTTTCCTTGCTACTATCAACTTTTTGTATGATAAAAGCGTCCTTAAAGGCATGACGTTCCAGTACGCTGGCGATATTCAATATATCCAGATAATGAAGTGGTTTGGGAAGTGACATTTCCCACGAAATAACGTTTAAACCGTAATATTTCGCCTTACCTTTCTGTGAGATTTTCTTTTCAGTTGCTATTACAGCAGCGCCTGGCAGGGCGGTTATTTTCAGCGCCTGTTCGCTTCCCGTCGCAGAGTTATAGGAGTAAATATAATTCAATGCATCGCTACAGGCAGGAGGCGAAATTTCCTGCTTCCTTTTATAGGCATTCAGGAGGGGATTTTCGCTGAGACCCGATTTTACCTCTGTAAAATCAAAAGTGTTTTCAGAAAAGTTAGCGTTATAGGTTTTTCCCCAGAAAATTTTTTGGGCAACGCTAAATATCGCTCCCTTGCTTAACTGATAACTGAATGCGCACTTTTGTGCATCACAAGAGAATGTTTCATTCGTATAATTCATGTCATACAATTTACTATAACTATTAGTTATCTCAACGGCCAGTTTAGTGAAGGCCGAAATACTCCCTCCCGTGAGCGCTTTCAAATAGAAGGCGTCAACAACTTTAACATCTGCGGCCAGTTGTGTTTGTTCACGAACTTTTTTTGCTTTCAGTTCCTGGTCAGGTACATACACTAAGTAATACCAACCGGCAAAACCTGCCGCAATCAACAATACCAGAGTGGCGGCGGCAATACCTAATTT
>NZ_JAFMOS010000335.1 GCF_019049755.1 Rahnella perminowiae | reverse complement strand
CATCATTAACAATTGATGATGGTATCGGTTTTCATGCCGGTTAAATAAACAACTCCTGCTTAAACAACGTTTATAACGCTAATTTTATCGTCTGATATAAATACATTAGCCCACAGATTTCTGTATTCATCACCTGCTCCGGATTGCTTAATTAAACGGTAGTTTTTATTTACGATAAGCAAGGATAAGCAATGCGGCCACGAAAAAATTCAAGACTTACACATTTCGGAGTTGATCATAATGAATAAGCTGACACCGGTACTTAATCCGCTCACGCTTCCTAACGGTGCGGTACTGAAAAACCGTCTGCTGATGGCCCCTATGACGACCTGTACCGGCTTTTATGACGGTACCGTGACCAGTGAACTGGTGGAATACTACCGCGACCGTGCCGGTAGTATCGGTACAATCATCGTCGAATGCTGCTTCATTGACCGTATGGGGCCGGCGTTCCCGGGCGCGATCGCTATCGACAGCGACAACAAAATTTCCGGTCTGAAGAAAATTGCTGATGCCATTAAATCTAAAGGTTCAAAAGCGATTCTGCAGATTTATCACGGCGGCAGAATGGTGGAGCCGGAACTGATCGGCGGCCGTACGCCAGTGGCACCAAGCGCCATTGCTGCGCCGCGTGAAGGTGCGACCCGGCCGAAAGAGCTGACCGGCGAAGAAGTGGACACGCTGATCACCAAGTTTGGTGATGCCGTGAACCGTGCCATTAAAGCCGGTTTCGATGGCGTGGAAATCCATGGCGCAAACACCTACCTGATCCAGCAGTTTTACTCGCCGAACTCCAACCAGCGCACTGATAAATGGGGCGGTGACCGCGACAAACGCGCACGTTTCCCGCTGGAAGTCCTCGAGATCACCCACAAAATGGCGGAACGCCTGGCGGATGCGTCTTTTATTATCGGCTACCGCTTCTCGCCGGAAGAACTGGAAGTCCCCGGTATCCGTTTTGACGATACAATGTATCTGCTGGAAAAACTCGCCGCCCGCGGGCTGGACTACGTACACTTCTCAGTCGGGCAGTTGTTGCGTCCTTCCATTGTCGATACCCAGGATCCGACGCCACTCATCACTAAATACCGTGCCATGCGATCTGAAACCCTCGCCAAAGTGCCGGTGATTGGCGTCGGCGGGGTGATCAATAAAGCTGATGCCGAAAAGGGGCTGGAATACGGCTTTGATCTGATCGCCGTCGGGAAAGCCTGTATTGCTTATCCGGACTGGGCTGACCGTATTATCAATAACGATCATCTCGAGCTGTTTATCGACAGCCATAAACGCGAAGAACTGAACATCCCTGAGCCGCTGTGGCGCTTCTCGCTGGTTGATGCCATGATCCGCGACACCAGCGTCACCGGCCGTAAATACAAAGCCGGGGTTTATCAGGAAAAAGTCGAAGCTGAAGCGCTGAAGCTGAAGATCAGCGTTACGCTCGATACTGACCGTATTACTGATATTGCACTGGTCAAAGATGACTCGCTGGACGTCGATTTCACCACCACGTTTGAAAGCCTGCGAACCCGTATGCTGGTCGCCAACAGTCCGCATGTCGATGCCATTACCGGCGCGACCACCCAGAGTGAGGCGCTGAAAAAAGCGGTCTCACGTGCGCTGGCGACGTCCAGCAAAGAACATGTTATTGAAGAGGGCGGTAACCCGCAGGCGCCGCAAAACTATGATGTTGTGGTGGTGGGCAGCGGTGGCGCAGGGTTGGCTGCGGCGATTCAGGCACATGACGAAGGCGCGCATGTGGTGATTATCGAAAAAATGCCGACCATCGGCGGCAATACCATCAAAGCTTCAGTGGGGATGAACGCCGCAGAAACCCGTTTCCAGAAACTGAAAGGCATCGAAGACAGCAAAGACCTGTTTTATGACGAAACGCTGAAGGGCGGCAAATTCAAAAACAATCCGGTGCTGCTGAGAGAGTTTGTGGAACTGGCCCCGGAAGCGGTTGAATGGCTGGCGGCGAAAGAGATCGAACTGAACGATATCACCATCACCGGCGGGATGAGCATCGACCGCACGCATCGTCCGGCGGATCGTTCAGCAGTCGGCGGCTTCCTGATCAGCGGTCTGGTGAAAAACATCAACAAGCGCGATATCGAAGTGCTGCTCGAAACCACCGTCGCCGAAATTCTGTCTGAAAATGGCGTGGTGACCGGCGTTAAAGTGGTGGATGAATACAATGACAGCCGCATTCTGAATGCCAAAAGCGTGATTGTCGCCACCGGAGGATTCAGTGCCAACCGCGAGATGGTGGTGAAATATCGCCCTGAACTGGATGGTTTCGTGACCACGAACCATGCAGGTGCAACCGGCAGCGGGATTGCCTTGCTGCAGAAACTGGGCGCAGATACCGTTGACATGGGCGAAATTCAGATCCACCCGACGGTAGAGCAGACGACTTCTTATCTGATTTCAGAGGCGATCCGTGGCGGGGGTGCGATCCTGATCAGTCAGGCCGGGAAGCGTTTCTATAATGAAATGGAAACCCGCGACAAAGTATCTGCCGGGATTATCGCGTTACCGGAAAAAAGTGCATGGGTGATCTTCGACGAACAGGTGCGGGCGGGTAACAAAGCGGCCGACGAGTATATCGCCAAAGGCTTTGTGATCAGCGCGCCTACGCCGGAAGAACTGGCGGTGAAGCTGAATATGGATCCGCACACGCTGTCGGAAACGTTGTTGCGCTACAACCTGTTTGTCGTGGAGAAAAAAGACGAAGACTTTGGCCGCACGACTGCGCTGCGTCACCCGCTTAATCAGGGCCCGTTCTTTGCCATCCGCATCGCACCGGGTGTGCATCACACCATGGGTGGCGTGACCATTAACCCTGATACCGCCGTGCTTAATGTGCAGAAACAGGCGATCACCGGTGCCTGGGCCGCAGGCGAAGTGGTCGGTGGTATCCACGGTGCGAACCGCATCGGTGGTAATGCTGTCGCCGATATTATTATCTTCGGCATTCTGGCCGGTAAAAATGCGGCGGCGCTGGCGAAACGGTAACCTTCTGACTGTTCACCGCGTCAAAGTGAAAATCCACGCACAAGCGTGGATTTTTTTTGGCCCGGGGGTTCAGCCAAATGCTTGTTTTACCGCCTGAATAAAACTGCGGATCTTCACGGTTTGCCGTAAACCGGCAGGTGTCAGTACATGCATTGGTCGCGAAGGGCCTTCGTAGCCGGGTAAAACCTGTATCAGCCGTCCTGCATTTATTTCTTCCTTCAGCACATCTTCCGGCCCCAGTGTCACGCCATATCCGCTGACAGCGGCGTGCAGCAGCGCGCGCCAGTCGTTCGAGCGCAAACGGCCCTCTGGGTGAATTTCCTGCATTTTTCCTTCTTTATAAAATTGCCAGCGGCAGGGGGCCTGTGGCGACCAGATACCGTAAACCAGACATGAATGGTTGGCCAGTTCTGCAGGCGTTTCCGGCACCCCATTTTGGGCAAGATAGTCCGGAGACGCACAGGCAATCAGCCGGTACGGTCGCAGCGGATAAGCAATCATCTGGCTGTCAGTGAGTTCACCAATTCGCAGGATCACCTCATAACCTTCTTCAACCGGATCGACCAGACGGTCGCTCAGGGTCAGCTCTATTTGTGTCTCCGGATATTGTGCAAGATAGTGCGTGATGAAAGGCGTCAGCGAGGATGTGCCGAAGGTAACCGGAGCGTTAACGCGCAAAGTGCCTGAAGGCGTGATTTTCATCTCAAGGGCGATGGCATCCGCCGCTTCGGCTTCTGAGAGCACGATTTTACAGCGCTCATAATAACTGCGTCCGATATCCGTAAGATGCTGACGCCGCGTCGTGCGGTTGATCAGTGGCGTCCCCAGTCGTGATTCGAGACGGGCAATATGCTTCGCGACCATTTGCGGGGAAATACGTAATGCCTCAGCTGCGGCCGCGAAAGAACCGAGATCGGCCGTTCTGACGAATACATTCATGCTGGTTAAACGATCCACGATTCCCTCTTATATGTTGTTTGTGTGTGTCGATAGCGACGATTTATCAATATTGAGTAGGGAATTATTCTTAACCTATCGACAACAAAATGAAAGGTAAAAATCATGAAAATAGGCATTATCGGGGCAGGTTTTGTGGGCCGGGCAGTGGCGAAACTGGCGATAAAAGCCGGACATCAGGTCATGCTCAGTAATTCGCGGGGGCCTCAGACGTTATTCAGCCTCAGACCGATGATCGGGTGTGAAATCGGTACGGCCACAGAAGCCGCTGCTTTTGGCGATATCGTGGTGATTGCTGTGCCACTGACGGCTATCGGGCAATTGCCGGTCGCGGAAATCGCCGGAAAACCGGTCATCGATGCTGTGAATTATTATCCCGAACGTGACGGTCAGGTGGCAGAACTGGACAATCAGACCACGACCACCAGCGAATATCTTGCAGGCTTCCTGCCACAGTCAAAAATCACCAAAGCGTTCAATGCGATTCAGATGACGGATCTTGAAAAAGACGGCTTACCTGCCGGAAACCCGCAACGCCGGGCATTGCCTGTCGCCGGCGATGATGCGGAAACGAAAAAAACGGTCATTGCGTTATACGACGCATTTGGTTTCGACGCCGTTGATGTCGGCGCACTTTCCGAAGGCTGGCGCTTCCAGCGCGGCATGCCGTCCTATTGTGTGCGGATGACCGAAAGTGAATTAAAGGCTGCGCTGGAAGGCGCAGTCAGGCCGGAACCGGCAGGAAGATAAAAAAGAGAGGCATTATCTTGCTCGTCCCCTGCGCAAGGGGGCGGGCTGAGCGCGCTGTCAATTGCCAGCTACGGCGACAACTCTTGTGGTCAGCACAATCCCGGCACTGATCAGCGTAAACAACGCGATGATCCACGCCATCGTCACGACGATCAGCACCACGCCGCCTGTTTGTCTTTTAGCATCACGGGCATCTAAGGTAAATAAATGGTATTGCCAGATAAAATATCTGTTCAATATTATTTGGGCGCTGCTACCCCGAAAGTGTTTAACTTTTGATTCACGTTTGTGAAATTCAGTGATGGCATTCATCATCAGAATGTCGGCAGGGGAAATATCTGACTTGTGAATTAAAGTAGTTAATGATTTTAACTTTGACCGAATAAAAATAGAGTGCCACTCTACTCTCTTAAAGGGTATAATCACATTTTTATTTAGTGCGGAGCTCTAAAATAATGATTTTTGAAACAAAAAGAGATATCCTCAATGCGCATACTAGAAT
>NZ_JAFMOS010000336.1 GCF_019049755.1 Rahnella perminowiae | reverse complement strand
ATGTATTTCCTCACTATTTGTAGCGAAATTTTCCTCTGAAAATGTACTCCGCACAAAATCGTGATGATCAATCCATAAAAACGCACCATCTTTTAAGACCTGGCGATACTCTTCTGTGCTCATTGATTCTAAGTCTCAGTCCAAAATAACCCCTATGGGTTTTGATGTCTCGAAATGTAATTGGCATTGCACTTTCCCCTTGAGGTATGTCATTGAGATTTCATTCGCAGTTTTGTGCTTTTTGCTATACCACCTGTACCACATTTCGTTTATCCCAGTGTTGACGTGGCTTGCAGCTGGTACAGGTAGGTAAAACAGACCTAAACCGACCTGTACCACCTATCCCAACATTGCCCTTAAAACGGTATAGGTGGTATAGGTCTGGTATAGGTTAATAAATGACCTGTACCATATATAAATCCTTACAGCGCAATGTGTTCACGCTGTGTGGTACAGGTGGTACAGGTCTTTCCTCGTACATGTGTTATGAGATAAATACCATCGCCGCATCTTCGCCGATAAGCCCGGCAAACCTTTCCTGCAGATCTTCCACGGCTGGCACCTCGTAATATTTACCCGGCCCCCTGTCTGAGCGACCGCATACAGGCATATTTAAACGCGCCATGACTTTACCCACTGCTGATCGGGCTGCTGCCTCCGTGAGCTGCTCGCCGTGAGCGTCACACCAGACAGAGAACCGCGTGACTAGATCGGTCGCATAGAGTTTGTCCGTATCCCCAAATGGCTTTCCCTCCCACATCTCGCTGTAGAGATACTGATAAGCCGGTGGAAGGCTGGCTAATTTTTCCTCCACTAGCGCGGCTGTTACAGGTGCCCTGCGGGGATCGAAGCCTGACAGGTCGTAACTGAGCAAATATGCAAGTAGGTGGGAAGCACCCTCCTGATTAATCCAGTGATGTAGCTGGTCAAAATAGCCTTTGTTCTGCGCCTTGATTCCGTCAGGTTCAAGTACCAGGTAACGCCGCTCACGCATACCGGCCCGTATAACTCGCTCGTGATTGCTGGCAAAAACAAAACGGGCATAGTTCGGCATGGGTTCCGGGTCTTTCCCCTTTCGTTCCAGGTTAATGGTTGGTTCACTGATAATCGCTTTAAGCCTGTCAGCAGCGCGGCTGTCAGTCAGTTCCGCCTCATCCACAAACACAAACAACTTATTGGCGATCGTGCCATTAAATCGGCCCGCTATTTGCCCGGGGCCATTTACCTGAATGCCGTACATTCCCAATATTTCGAGAAGAGGTTTTACCATTGAGCCTTTGCCGGTCCCCTCTATCGACTTCATCACCACGGCCACAGAGGGTTTTTCCTGGGGTTTCTGAAATAAATGCGCCAGCCACCCGACCAGATATTTGTAAGCCTCGCCGTTACCTGCACAGATAACATCTCGCAGATGATCGAGATATGGGCTGCATTCACCGTGAGTTGGGGCAACTGACAACCCGCTGAATAGGTTGTAGACGCCGGACGGACATAGAGGGGGATTTGGATAGAACCCCACACCATCAAGCCTTTTGGAATGACCTGGCCATTGTAGCCACGCCTCACCCAGCTTGCGGCCAGCGACCCTTCCAACATCCAGAAAATTATTCCTGAATGAGTTGAGAGTTTGGAAGGCGTGAGTCTCTCCGGTAACTGGATTGGCTCGCATGCTAGCCACGTGGTGATCCCCAAATGCCAGAACGTGCGTATAGGTGGCGTTCAGCCTTTCCAATTTATCAACATCATCACTGCTAACGGTGGTTCCATCTCCCAGCTTACGGCGGTCAATCTGTGCCGCTGGCAATGTTGTCGGCGGGAATAATCGATTTATGCGGTTACTATCGGATAACGCATCGTTGAGATCAGATTGGTCGATAAACTCCAAAACAACGCCTTCCCGCTTTTCTCTGGCCTTCTCAGGCTTGCGGTTTGAAAAGTAACCATTGTCAGTAAGCCATTCAGGAGTAACGCCACTGCCTACCGACAGTGAACGCATCTTGATAGCCAGGCCACCCAAGGGGCTCAGTGGATCATGCCTTTGCATCGCTGCAGACGCATCCTCGGGCATTATTGGCCTTCCGACTACCCACAAATACACGCAGGAAAAAAGCGCATCCGACCAGTCGAGTTTTTGTTTTGCCCCTAATGTCATAGTTTCGGCCTCGCTGACATAGTGAATTTACCGATCAGCGGGTGGAACCAGTACTTACTCCGGCACTGCCGTTTTGCCCCTTTGATGATGATCCGCGCCGCCTCGCGAAATTTGGCTTCATGCACCGCATAGCTGGTGCCATGACGGACAATCAGCACGCCGCTGTTACGCGCCAGCTCTTCGGCCTTCTTGGTTGAAATCCCCATCTCAGCGGCCATCGTGGTGAGCGGTGCCATGCCTTCCGGGCAGGCGTCTTTACGAGACATTGCCGCCAGCGCCAGCTCGAGGGCAGCAACACGTTTTTCCAGCTCGTTAAATTTGATTGGGCTGATCATTTTGTTGCCCCCCGGCGTTTTAATTCGTAATCGGCGTTCTCACGGTTCTGATCAAGGGCCTGCATCAATCGTGGCAAGTGCTTCAAAGCGCTACTTAACCCCATCATGTCTCTTCGGCATTCTTCATCTGAATATTCGTCACTATCACAAGCTTCCATGGACAAGCAGCCCAGTGTGGTGAGTGCGAAAACTATTCCTGATGCAGCGTCCCCACAGTTGTTTTTGTAATCAGTAAGTGCTTCCTGGGAGAGGTTTTTGAGTAGGTCAGAGCTACCAACAACCGCATGGTAGATATCACGCATGATCCACCTCAAGCAATGCAGCTAAGGCACGTTCCAGCGAACAGTTAACAGCCTCAATGGCTTCCTGAGCATCGCCGGGTTCAACGTCATTCAGTACCAGACGAAGAATAGCTTTGGAGTGGATAAGCTCAGTGATTGCAACTTCCTGAGGATTCAACTTAAGCATGGTGGGCCTCCACTGAGTCGAGAGCCTGGGCCAGCTCGCGCGCCCGGACCAAAGCAATATCTATCAGCAAAAGTGCGGTTTGTTGCTCCTCTTCGACGTTGTCTTTCATCAAAAGGGATGCAGCCAGCAGGGTCGCAATGCTTCTGATTTCATCAGGGGCATCCAACATAGTGAGCTTATGCATGTTGCACCCCCTGAACAGGCAGGCGGCCAGCAAAGACCATCACGCAGCCAGCTGGTGACTGATCCCGGGCTTCGCGTTCAGTAGTGGCATCAATGTGAATTACGCTGCAGGTTCTGGCATCAAGCGCCAGAAAACGCCATGTGAATTTAGGGTTAGTTTGGGTATGCTGTGATCCAGCCATAATCGTTACTCCAGTTAACGGTTTGGTAAGACGCCTCGGTACTGCTCTAACAGTCCGAGGCGTTGCCTTTTGGTATGCACCTGTCATACACTTGATTACCATTTCAAAGTAATCAGGTGTCAACCAAATGTCAACCGTCGAAATCAAAGGTAAGGGCAACAAGCAGATCGCATTACGTGTGGAACCAGGCTTAGAAGAAGGCATTAAGAAAGCACTGGCGCAGGATGGGGATGCATCTGTATCGGCATGGATTAAGCGAATTATCCGCAAAGAGCTGCAATCACGCGGCATCGAGCCAAAGGTCTGATTTTCTGAAGGAGATAATATAATGAGCTGGCTGCTACATTCCCTCCCAGGTCGCATTTTCATTGCACTAATCATTCTATGGATTTTGTACCACACAGGGTTGTTCGATTCGCTTATGGCACCTGACTGCTCCGTTAACCCTGGCGACGTGCTGAAAGGCTGTAAAAATGGCTGATCAGCCAGTTTCTCGGCCAGCCAGGTATCAGCGGAGTTTTCCGCTGATTGGAGATCTCCCGAAAAGTTGGGAGATATGGCAGCGCTCCGTTGGGGCACACCCTCAGCCTCTACGTTCGCTATTGGGGGTATGAGCCAATGGCGCACACCCTCGATATGGAGAGAGTTGCAGATTTGCAACTCGGTTTGGAACCGCGCCATTGCCGCAGTTACCGAGGGGGATATTCCCCCCGCGGTCAGCCTTGGCGGAGATTTCCCGTAGTTAACAGCGCCAGCACTCCGGCTTAGGTTGACCAGGCTGATCGCTGTGTTATTCTCTTCAGTGACATTTGTGAAGTAACTTAGGCGGCCCTGCAAGGCCGCTTTTGTTTTATTCAGCGCCAGCATTTGGTATCTCCTGCAACATCCCGCCTGCGATCAACTTTTTCGTTAACCACTGCTCACCTTTTCCCGTCAACATCGTTGTGAAAGAAGCTCTTACCTCACCATTCGTCTCATATGTACCCTGACGAACGGCAAAATAACCGCTATCGATATAACGCTGCATTGGCAAGTTGTGACGCTGGCCACCGCCGATTAGAACCCCCTGCTGACGCATCCATTCAAAGAGTTTGATAGGACCAAGGCCGACGGTTTTGGCGTAATTAGGGATTGAAATACCTCTACCGATCTCAGCCACTCGATCCGCAAAACTTACCTTCGGCACCGCGGCCGCCAGTTGAACTTCGAGATGACTGGCCTTTTCTGACAGATCAGCAGCAAGACGTAAAGCCTCTGGCAGTGAATGGGGGACAGCAATTACTGCCTTTGCCTGGCGTTCGCACTGGATAAAGTAACGGCGCACCTCCCGTCCCTTATCGTTACGCTCAACCATCGCAAGTTCTTTACCCATGTCGATACTGATCAGGTAATCATGCTCAATTTGTTGGCGATATTTTGTGCTCCCCGAAACGGGGGCGCTCAAATGTTCCACCACGACAAAATCTATGCCAGCGGTAAAACCATACTGGCTGATACGCCCTTTGATCCAGGTAGTGAAATCTCTGCCAACGCAAAGAAACGCATGGAGTTGTTTTGCGCTAACCAGTGATGCAGGGTCACCACCAATATTTCCCGCCATTACCGGGACAAGTTCAATTAGCTTTTGCATGGCGCGCCCCTTACGCCACTTTGCCGATCTGAGATTTTGGCTGGCTATGAACCCAACCATTTACCTCAGAAAGCAACCAGCCTACAGAGCGCCCGCCGAGCTGCCGACGGCATGGAAATTTCCCATTTTTTTCAAGGTTATAGCGGTGCATTCGGCATAAGCCGGTGATTTGACGACATTCGGATTCGCGGATAATGCGTTCAGAACTAAATTGTTGGATGTCCATGAAAAATACCCTTGTATACAGTTGTAAACAGAGGGTATTTTTAATATTCGCTATTTATTTTTGGGTGATATCACTCTAATGG
>NZ_JAFMOS010000337.1 GCF_019049755.1 Rahnella perminowiae | reverse complement strand
GATTACAGGCTTTCAGTGAAAGTACGGGTAATCACGTCACGCTGCTGCTCAGCAGTCAGTGAGTTAAAACGCACCGCATAACCAGACACACGAATAGTCAGTTGCGGATATTTTTCCGGATGCTTAACCGCATCTTCCAGCGTTTCACGGCGCAGTACGTTAACAGTCAGGTGCTGACCTCATTCCACGCGCACAGTCGGTTGGATTTCCATCGGCACTTCACGGTATTCAAACTGGCCAAGATCGCTGACAGCGACGATCTGATCTTCCGCAAAACCCGCTTTTGCACAAACGCAGCGTGCTTGCGCTTTTTCATCATCGAGCAGCCAGAAAGAGTTTTTCAGCGCTTCATTGTTGCTTTTAGTAATTTGGATCCCGGTGATCATATGTTGCCTCCGTTGTTGGCTACGATACTGTTAATTGATTGGCGTAAGGTTTGAACGACAACCTGTTTTCCTGTTATCAGATATAACAGCAGAGCACCCCCGTGTTCTTTGATAAATATCAATCTTTTCCTTGTGGGTATTTCTCACCCACAGCATATTTATGTTTTATATCAATTTTTCCAAGATGCCAGATTAAATTATTTTGTAAATTATCAAAAAAATGTGCATAGAACGTTAAGCTGCACATAAATAGCAGCAAAAGCGCGCACGGGTTTAACTCATCAGGATGAGCAGGTAAGCTACAGTCAGTTAAAATTACCTTCACAAGGAGGGCGTTAATGTCCACTACTCTCACCTGGCATGACGTACTCGGTCAGGAAAAAGAACAACCCTACTTCGTTGATACGCTGAAGTTTGTCGCTGCCGAACGCGCGGCAGGTAAAACCATTTATCCGCCACAACAGGATGTGTTTAATGCCTTCCGTTCTACCGAACTGGCAGACGTTAAAATCGTTATTTTGGGTCAGGATCCTTACCACGGCCCTAATCAGGCGCATGGTTTATCGTTTTCCGTTCGCCCGGGCATTCCCGCTCCCCCTTCTTTAGTGAATATCTATAAAGAACTGATGACCGATATTCCCGGCTTCGAACGGCCTTCTCATGGCTATTTGCAGAGCTGGGCAGATCAGGGCGTCTTGTTGCTCAATACCGTGCTGACTGTAGAAGAAGGTAAAGCACATTCACATGCCAAACTGGGCTGGGAAACATTCACTGACAAGGTGATTGCCGCGCTCAATGAAAACCGTGAAGGGGTCGTCTTCTTGCTCTGGGGCTCTCATGCGCAGAAAAAAGGCAATATTATTGACCGCAACCGCCATCATATTTTGAAGGCACCCCACCCTTCTCCGCTTTCTGCACACCGGGGTTTTCTGGGATGTAAACATTTCTCGCAGGCCAATGCCTTACTGGTGGCCCAGGGGCTGGCACCCATTGACTGGGTGCCGAGATTACCGGAATAAAAAAGAGGCACCCGCAAAGGTGCCTCTTTCATTATCTCAGTCTGCGTGAAACAGAATCAGGCTTTGGCTTTAGAAACCGCCACCATGGCCGGACGCAACAGACGGCCGTTCAGCGTGTAACCCTTCTGCATCACCATCATTACGTGATTAGGTTCCAGCTCTTCGGATTCCATCATGGTCATCGCCTGGTGCAGTTCAGGATTGAATGGCACATGGATATCTGCCACTACTTCCATACCGAACTTGCGGACAGCATCCAGCAGGGATTTCAGGGTCAGCTCGACGCCTTCAATCAGACCCGCCAGTTCTGCATTCGATTTATCAGCCAGATCCAGCGCACGTTCCAGATTATCGATTACCGGTAACAGTTCGCCGGAGAATTTCTCCAGCGCGAACTTATGCGCTTTCTCAATATCCATCTCGGTACGACGGCGGATATTTTCCACCTCCGCTTTCGCCCGCAGCAGGCTGTCACGCTCACGCTGCTGAAGTTCTTTCAGCTGCGCTTCCAATTCAGCAATACGTTCATCGCGGGGGTCAACGACATCTGCCGCCTGAGTTTCCGCTTCCGTATGCAGCTCTTGTTCCTGCTTCAGTTCTTCAGAGACTTGCTCGTCAGGTGTCTTATGTTCTTTACTACTCATGAATCTCTCCGCGTTTTAGCATTAATCTTGCTAGTTGGCTTATTATGGGGATCAAAACCGGGGTTTCAAGGTTTGGTTTTTAATGAAACCGGTCATAATGCAGGAGTCATCACACCCTGCTGAGGATAACCACAGCGATGAATAAAAAATTTGAGTGCATTGGGATTGTCGGACACCCCCGCCATCCTTCCGCACTTGCCACCCATGAAATGCTTTACCACTGGTTAATCTCAAAAGGTTATCAGGTGATCGTCGAACGTCAGGTGGCGCAAGATTTAGCCTTGGAAGGCGCACAGACGGGGAGCCTGGCTGAGATCGGTAAACTGGCAGATTTAGCCGTGGTCGTCGGCGGTGACGGTAATATGCTGGGTGCGGCTCGCGTGCTGGCCCGCTATGACATAAAAGTCATTGGCATCAACCGGGGAAATCTCGGTTTTCTGACCGATCTGGATCCGGATAACGCTTTGCAACAACTCGATGACGTGCTGCAGGGCGAATACATCAGCGAGCAACGCTTTCTGCTGGAAGCGATGGTGCGCTGCAAAGATCAGCAATGTCGCGTAAGCACCGCCATCAATGAAGTGGTCCTCCATCCGGGGAAAGTGGCGCATATGATTGAATTTGAAGTTTATATTGACGACAAATTCGCTTTTTCCCAGCGCTCTGATGGCCTGATCATTTCCACACCAACCGGTTCTACCGCTTATTCGCTCTCAGGGGGCGGTCCGATCCTGACCCCCACTTTGGAAGCGATCGCGCTGGTGCCGATGTTCCCGCATACGCTCTCGGCGCGCCCGCTGGTCATCAACAGCAGCAGCACCATTTGCCTGCGGTTTTCGCACATGAGCAATGACCTTGAAATCAGCTGTGACAGCCAGATCGCCCTGCCGATACAGCCGGGTGAAGAAGTGATTATCCGCCGCAGCGAGTTTCACCTGAATCTGATCCATCCTAAAGACTACAGTTATTTCAATACATTAAGTACAAAACTTGGGTGGTCGAAAAAACTTTTCTGATCGGATAAAAATAATTCGCCAGCCTCTTTACTGTATATAAAACCAGTTTATACTGTATGTAATTACAGGTCTGTTGTTATGTACAGGAAGGTGATCATGCTGGCGCAATTAACTATCAGTAACTTTGCCATTGTCCGCGAATTAGAAATCGATTTTCATGCTGGTATGACAGCAATCACCGGTGAAACGGGTGCCGGTAAGTCCATTGCTATCGACGCGCTCGGGTTGTGTCTGGGCAATCGTGCGGATGGCAGTATGGTGCGCCTCGGTGCCAGCCGTGCGGATATCTGTGCGCGATTCACCTTAGCGGATACTCCTTCGGCGAAACACTGGCTGACTGAAAATCAGCTTGATGAAGGGCTGGATTGTCTCTTACGCCGGACTATCAGCAGCGATGGCCGTTCGCGCGGCTTTATCAATGGCACGCCCGTCCCCCTGTCACAGCTACGTGAACTGGGTCAGCATTTGATCCAAATTCACGGACAACACGCTCATCAGCTTCTGCTCAAACCTGAGCATCAGAAAGATTTACTCGACGCTTATTCCGATCAGCCCTTACTGCTATCAGAAATGCGCAAGGCTTACCAAAACTGGCATCAGAGCTGCCGTCAGTTGGCACAATATCAGCAACAGATGACTGAGCGAGAATCGCGCCGTCAGTTGTTGCAATACCAGTTGAAAGAGCTGAATGAATTTGCTCCCCAGGCAGGGGAATATGAGCAAATTGATGAAGAATACAAACGCCTGGCTAACAGCGGACAACTGCTTTCCCTGAGCCAAAATGCGCTTTATTTGCTGGCAGACGGTGAAGAACAGAATATTGTCAGTCTGCTCTACAGCGCCCGTCATCAGTTGGCTGAACTGGCTGAGCTCGACAGCAAAATGAATGAGCTGATCATCATGCTTGACGACGCGTCTATTCAGGTCAGTGAGGCCAGTGATGAATTACGTCATTACAGCGAACGTCTGGATATGGATCCAAACCGTTTATTCGAGCTGGAGCAGCGCCTGTCCCGCCAGATGAATCTGGCCCGTAAACACCATGTCAGTGCTGAAGAACTCCCTGAACTACATCGTCAGTTGCTCGAGGAGCAGCAGGCGCTTGATGATCAGGAAACCAATCAGGCTGAACTGAGTGAAGCCGTACAGCACCATTATCAACAAGCCGTGGCTATTGCTGAGCAGCTGCATGAAAAACGGCAGTATTTTGCCGATGAGCTCACGCATCTGATTACGCAAAGTATGCAGGCGCTCTCCATGCCACACGGTAAATTTAAGATTCAGGTTCAGTTCGAACCCGAACATTTAAATATGGAAGGGGCAGATCGCCTCGAGTTCCAGGTCACCACCAACCCGGGGCAGCCGCTTCAGGCTCTCGCAAAAGTAGCCTCCGGTGGCGAATTGTCGCGTATTGCGCTGGCTATTCAGGTGATCACGGCGCAGAAAATGGAAACGCCGGCGCTGATCTTTGATGAAGTAGATGTTGGTATCAGCGGCCCGACGGCTGCGATCGTCGGTCGTCTGTTGCGTCAGTTAGGCGAATCAACGCAAGTGATGTGCGTCACTCACTTACCGCAGGTTGCAGGTTGTGGCCATCAGCATTATTTTGTCAGCAAAGAAACAGACGGTGAAGTGACTGAAACCCAAATGAATCGCCTTGATAAGAAGGCGCGTTTGCAGGAACTGGCACGTCTGCTGGGCGGAAGTGAAGTAACCCGAAACACGCTGGCCAACGCAAAAGAGTTACTCGCAGCGTAAAAAGCTCAACTTTTTTACAGTTCAGCGGTCATACAGGTGCTCCGCAAAGGTTTCAAACTGATGAAAGGTCTATTATCATCGGCATCTTATGCCCTAAAGGAATGTAATGACTATGCGCTGTAAAACGCTAACTGCCGCCGCTGTAGCTCTTGTAATGCTTACTGCGGGCTGTTCCACTCTGGAAAAGGTGGTTTATCGGCCTGACATCAATCAGGGGAACTACCTCTCTCCTGCTGATGTTCAAAAAATTCATACCGGTATGACTAAACAACAAGTTGCTTATGTTCTCGGCACGCCGATGTTGCATGACCCGTTTGGCAGTAATGTTTGGTATTACGTGTTCCGTCAGGAACCAGGCCATGAAGGTGTCACTCAGCAGACATTAACGCTGACCTTCAACGAGTCTGATACGCTGACCAACATCGACAACAAACCGAAGTTGAGCGATCAAAAATAAATCGCCCCGGTGTGATGGTCTCTGGTTACCGC
>NZ_JAFMOS010000617.1 GCF_019049755.1 Rahnella perminowiae | reverse complement strand
ATATCTATTGTTTTTTTTGACAACGTTATACTTTTATTCTTTCCGCGCAAAAGGGCAAAACATATGGGTTTAAAAACGGCGTTAACACACACCGTATTGCCCAAGCATCTGTATTTAAAGAGAAGTCTGTTTTTTTCAGCCCTGTTTTTCATTTTATTTACTGCCGTCACCCTCACCGTGATTAAAGCTAACGCCCTGCGTGAACAACATCAAATCGCGCAGAGAACAGCAACATTCACGTCTGACTACCTGCGCCAGTTAACCGACACAATGCTCAGAATCGGGTTGCTTACGGCGGAACCCTGCCCTTCCATTGCAGGAGAATTAAACCGTGACGCCGCATTCAGCGTGGGCGTTCGTGATTTTCAACTGGTGCGTAATGGCATAGTTTTTTGTTCCTCGGCTTCCGGCAATCAACACGTTCCGGCAAACAGTGCCCTGCATGACATCGATTTTGATAAAAACATGAGTATCAGCTTGCAGATGGGAACGCCTGCCGTTCCGAACCGCGCGGTGATCCTTATATGGCAGCGTAATGCCGGCGCAGCGGATGATGGCGTGATAGCCACACTGGAACTGACACTTTCACCTTATATGCTTTTTGCGCAGCCAGGATCCGGCTACCGGGGTTTTGCACTCCTGGTGGGAGATAGCGCATTGATTTCTTCCATGGCGGGGCTGATCCCTGTCAGTGATTTGCCTCGCAGCCACTTTACTCAAGTCAACGTTGACCATTATCCTTTCAGTATTCGCCTCTATTCCCCTGTACTGACCCGCGATAATATTCTTTTTACGATCTCAGGCGGCCTGCTGCTTAGCCTGCTGGTGTGTGCACTGATTTATCACAGCTTGCTGAACCGCCATAACGTAGAGCGGGAGATCCTCCGCGGGTTGAAAAATAAAGAATTCTTTGTGGAATATCAGCCTGTTATCGACGCTAAAAGCCTGAAAGTGACCGGCGTTGAAGCCCTGCTGCGCTGGCAGCATCCGATTGAGGGACGCATTCCGCCCGATATTTTTATCAGCTACGCTGAAAATCAGGGGCTTATCGTCGAACTGACGCAACACATGATGGCACTGGTGGCGGCGGATGCTCATACCCTGCAGCACGCGTTTGCTGCTCCGGGTAAACTCAGTATCAATATTTCCCCTCACCACATGAATAAAATCAGCTTTCATGACGATGTGATGAATTTTATTGAAGCACTCCCTGAAAATGCTTTCCAGGTGATTTTCGAGATTACAGAACGCGGAATGATTGATACGCAAGGCGCATTACGGGAATTTAACTGGCTGCGCCGCCACAAGATTGAAATAGCCATTGATGATTTTGGTACCGGACATAGCGCACTGATTTATCTTGAGAAGTTTACGCTGGATTATCTGAAAATCGACCGCGGCTTTGTCATGTCAATTGATCAGAAAACCCTTATCGCGCCGGTATTGGATACCGTTCTCCGGCTCACGGAGGAACTGAAGATCAAAACCGTGGCAGAAGGTGTCGAAACCCCGATGCAGGCTGAATATCTGCGTAACCACGGCGTGACCTATTTACAGGGATTCCTGTACAGCAAGTCGTTAGGTGTTGCGGAACTCGTGGCCTTTATACGTGATTTCAACGAGAAAGAAGCCACCTGGCAGATTTGACCTGCATCAGTCCGGCATCTTTTGTCCCATTTTTCTTTTAGGCGTCTGCATCCGGTTGTGATAAAAAGGCCAAAATCAGGGAAGAAAGCGAAAAGTAGTGGGTGACAAAATCATAGCTTTCAATTGATTACTCTCGAAATAGCCTGCGGTACTGCCGCATCATGCCGTCGTCGTCACAGGAGTGCATATTCAGGATGTTTTCTCGCGTTTTTGCCAGTGTGCTGTGCCTGCTGAGTCTCAGCGCACAAGCCGAAGTCATACAGGACAGCTACGCATTCGCCATATTAGGCGAACCAAAGTATGTCTCAAACTTCACCAGTTTTGACTACGTCAATCCTGCCGCCCCGAAAGGCGGTCAGATTACCCTGGCGGCTATTGGTACCTACGACAACTTTAACCGCTTCGCATCACGCGGTAATCCGGCGGTACGCAGCGGATCGCTTTACGACAGTCTGTTCACGACGTCAAGCGACGAAATCGGTAGCTATTATCCGCTGATTGCCGACTCAGCCCGTTATGACAGTCAGTACCGCTGGGTCGAAGTCGATATCAATCCGCGTGCACGTTTTAACGACAATACGCCAATTACCGCCAGCGACGTGGCCTTCAGCTTTCGCAAGTTCATGACCGAAGGCGTTCCGCAGTTTCGCGTGGTGTATAAAGGCGTGGAAGTGAAAGCTATTTCGCGCCTGACGGTGCGTATGGTGTTGCCGAAAGCGGATAAAGACATGATGCTCGGTCTGCTGGGCCTGCCTGTTCTGCCGCAGGCATTCTGGGAAAAACATAAATTCAATGAACCGCTGAGTACACCACCGCCGGGCAGCGGCCCTTACCGCATCAGTGATTACAAACTCGGACAGTACATTACCTATTCCCGCGTGCCGGATTACTGGGCTGCCAATTTGCCCGTTAACCGGGGCCGCTATAATTTCGATACCATCCGCTACGACTATTACCTCGACGACAACGTCGCGCTGGAGGCGTTTAAGTCAGGCGCATTCGATTTACGTATGGAAACTTCACCCAAAAAATGGGCATCACAATATCAGGGCGGTAATTTCAGTAAAAACTTTATCATTAAAGCTGATGTGATAAACCAGGCGGCGCAGGATACGCGCTGGCTGGCATTCAATATTCATCGCCCGCAATTTGCAGACCGTAAGGTTCGCGAAGCCATCACACTGGCTTTTGATTTTGACTGGATGAACAAGGCGCTGTATTTCGGCGCATACCAGCGGGTGAACAGCTATTTTCAAAATACCGACTACGCGGCGAAAGATTATCCAAACTCTGCAGAGCTGGCCTGGCTTGGGCCGCTGAAAGATAAGATCCCCGCAGAGGTCTTCACCACGCTGTATCACCCCCCGCATTCTGACGGTTCCGGCAATGACCGGACGAATTTGCTCAAAGCCACCGCACTGCTGAAAGAAGCGGGCTGGGAAGTGAAAAACCAGGTGCTGGTAAACAGCAAAACCGGCAAGCCGTTTACTTTCGAACTGTTGTTGCCGGGGGGCGGGAACTCGCAATACGTCTTGCCGTTCCAGCATAATTTACAACGGCTGGGTATCAATATGTCTATCCGTGAAGTGGATAACTCACAGTTTGTACGCCGTATGCGCCAGCGTGATTACGATATGATCCCGACGGTTTACCCCGCCACATCTTATCCGAGCAGTGATTTACAGATTTACTGGAACACCCAATATCTCGATTCGAGCTACAACAAATCAGGCGTCAGCGATCCGGCCATTGACCAGCTGACTGATGACATCGCCGCCAATCAGGGAAAACCCGACGCTTTATTGTCGCTGGGCCATGCGCTCGACCGGGTGCTGACATGGAATATGCTCATGATCCCGATGTGGTACACCAACCACGAGCGCTACGCATACTGGGATAAGTTCTCTATGCCAGCTGTCACCCCGTCCAACGGAATGGAACTTGATACATGGTGGTACGACGTTAACCGCGCAGCCCGTTTACCTGCGCAACGCCGCTGAGGAGCATATTGTGGCCGCCTATTTGTTAAGACGACTGCTTCTGGTGATCCCGACGTTGTGGGCAATCATCACGATTAACTTTTTTATTGTGCAGATTGCCCCCGGCGGCCCGGTTGATCAGGCCATTGCCACCATTGAAATGGGCCAATCCAGCGGTTTGCCGGGTGCCGGCGGTGGCAGCGGAAATGGCAAAGCGTCACCGGGCTTAGCGCAGTTTGGTGAGGGACAGTACCGTGGTGCGCGTGGCCTGGACCCGGAAGTCATTGCCGAAATAACGCATCGGTTCGGCTTCGACAAACCCCTGCATGTGCGCTATTTCGAGATGTTATCCAATTATGTTCGCTTCAATTTCGGGGACAGTCTGTTTCGTGGCGCATCCGTTATGGGATTGGTGAAAAGTGCATTGCCCGTATCCGTTAGCCTCGGCCTGTGGAGCACACTGATCATCTATCTGGTGTCGATCCCGCTGGGTATCCGCAAAGCCGTGCGCAACGGCACGAAATTCGATACCTGGAGCAGTTCGTTCATCATCATCGGTTATGCCGTTCCTTCTTTTTTATTCGCAATCTTATTGATTGTGTTATTCACCGGCGGCAGCTATCTCGACTGGTTCCCGCTACGTGGCCTGACATCGCCGAATTTCGACACCTTACCCTGGTACGGTAAAGTGACCGATTATCTCTGGCACATCACCTTGCCGGTGCTGGCGACCGTAATTGGCGGGTTCGCAACCCTGACGATGCTGACCAAAAACGCGTTTATGGATGAAATCGAAAAACAATATGTGGTGACCGCCCGTGCGAAAGGGCTGAACGAAAAGCAAATTTTGTACCGACACGTTTTTCGTAATGCGATGCTGCTGGTGATCGCCGGTTTCCCGGCCACCTTTATTAGTATGTTTTTCACCGGTTCGTTGCTGATTGAAGTCATGTTTTCATTACAGGGGCTCGGGATGCTGGGCTACGATGCCATTGTGCAACGCGATTTTCCGGTCATATTCGGCACGTTGTACGTTTTCACCCTGATTGGTTTGCTGCTCAATATCGTCAGCGACATCACTTACACCCTGGTCGACCCGCGTATTGATTTTGAGGGCCGCCACTGATGAATATAAAACTCTTTAAGCTGGGCACCATCAGCCAGGCACGTTGGGCACGTTTCTGTCAGAACCGTCGCGGCTTCTGGTCACTGTGGATTTTCATGGTGATGCTGGTTCTGGTGCTGTTATCCAATGTGCTGGCGAATGACAAACCCCTGCTGGCGCGCTATCAGGGGCACTGGTATGTGCCCTTTATGGTCAGTTACAGCGAAACGACATTTGGCGGCGCGCTGGAAACGCCAGCCGATTATCAGGATCCGTTTGTTGTGCGCCAGATCGAAGATCACGGCTGGGCGCTTTGGGCACCGGTTCGCAGCAGTTATAGCTCCATTAATTTTTCCACTGCACAGCCCTTCCCTTCCCCGCCATCCGCGCAGAACTGGCTGGGCACCGACAGTAACGGGCACGATGTACTGGCGCAAATTCTCTACGGGCTGCGGATTTCGCTGTTCTTTGGCATTTTATTGACGATGATAACCTCCGTAATTGGCATTATGGTCGGTGCCACGCAGGGTTATTACGGCGGATTAATCGATTTGCTCGGGCAGCGCTTTATCGAAATATGGTCGAGCATTCCGACTCTGTTCCTGATTATTATTCTGGCCAGCGTGATTCAACCCAACTTTTGGTGGCTGCTGTTGATCACCGTGCTTTCCGGCTGGATGATGCTGGTCAGCGTGGTGCGTGCCGAATTCCTGCGCACCCGAAACTATGATTACGTCCGCGCTGCCCAGGCAATGGGCGTCAGCGACCGTGCCATCATGTGGCGTCACATGCTGCCTAATGCGATGGTCGCCACACTGACTTATTTGCCGTTTATTCTTTGCGGCTCGATCACCACGCTGACATCACTGGATTTCCTCGGTTTCGGCCTGCCGCTGGGCTCGCCATCTTTGGGCACATTGCTGATGGAAGGTAAGAATAACTTGCAGGCACCCTGGCTTGGGATCAGCGCTTTCGTGGTGCTGGCCGCGCTGCTGTCATTATTGATTTTCATTGGTGAAGCCGTTCGTGATGCCTTCAATCCGTCCGCACACCACAATGAGGTGCTCTGAAATGACAGACGCTGCGTTATCCGCCCCGTTACTGCAAATCAAAAACCTCAGCGTCGCCTTCCGTCAGGGAAAACAGCAACATGAAGTCGTCAGTAGTGTGTCGCTCGATATCCGTGCCGGCGAAACGCTGGCGCTGGTCGGTGAATCCGGTTCAGGGAAAAGCGTGACGGCGCTGTCAGTATTGCGTCTGCTGCCCTCAGCGGCGGTTTATCCTCAGGGTGATATTCTGTTTGCCGGTCAGTCCTTGCTGCAAGCCAGTACCGGTACATTGCGCCAGATCCGCGGCAACCAGATTGCGATGATTTTTCAGGAACCGATGGTGTCGCTCAATCCGCTGCATACCATTGAAAAACAGCTGACCGAAGTGCTGACGCTGCACCGTAACCTCCGCGGTGACGCGGCGCGCACTGAAATATTGCGCTGTCTGGATCGGGTTGGTATCCGGCAGGCCGCCTCGCGCCTGCGGGATTTTCCGCACCAACTTTCCGGTGGTGAACGCCAGCGCGTGATGATTGCCATGGCGGTGCTGACAAGGCCGAAGCTGCTGATTGCCGATGAACCCACCACCGCGCTCGACGTGTCCGTGCAGGCACAAATTTTGTCCCTGCTCGATGAACTTAAGCAGGAAATGGGGATGGCAATGCTGTTTATCACCCATAATCTGCGCATTGTGCGCCGTCTGGCGGACACCGTAGCGGTAATGCAAAACGGGCGTGTGGTTGAGCAACAGCCGCGAACCGCGCTGTTCAGTCAGCCTCAGCATTCTTATACACGCCAGCTGTTACAGGCCGAACCCCAGGGGCGTCCGCAGCCGCTGACAGGCAATCCCCCTGTTCTGCTGGATGTGAAAAATCTGGATGTCGGCTTTCCCGTCAAACGCGGTCTGCTACGTCGCACGGTCGGCATCAAACACGCGGTAAATCAGATCAGTTTCCAGCTCCGTCGCGGAGAAAGTCTCGGTGTTGTCGGCGAATCCGGTTCGGGAAAAAGCACCACCGGGCTGGCATTGCTGCGTTTGCTCAAATCGCAAGGCGAAATATGGTTTGACGGCCAGCCACTGCATGCTTTCTCACGCAAGAAAATGCTGCCGTTCAGAAGCCGGATTCAGGTGGTGTTTCAGGATCCTTTTTCTGCGTTAAATCCACGTTTTACCGTCGGGCAAATCATTGCTGAAGGTTTACGGGTACATCGCGCCGTCAGTGAACAGGAACGCGATACAGAAGTGATCCGCGCAATGCAGGAAGTCGGGCTGGATCCGCAATCCCGCTACCGTTACCCGACTGAGTTTTCCGGCGGCCAGCGTCAGCGTATCGCGATCGCCCGCGCATTAATTTTACAGCCGGAAATGCTGATACTCGATGAGCCCACTTCGTCGCTGGATAAATCGGTTCAGGCACAGATTCTGACCATTTTAAGTCAGTTACAACAACGCTATGGTCTGTCGTACCTGTTTATCAGCCATGATTTACACGTGGTGCGGGCTTTATGCCATCAGTTGATGGTTTTGCGAAACGGAGAAGTTATTGAGCAGGGAGAATGTGAACAGATTTTTACTGCACCGCAAGAGGCTTACACCCGCACATTGCTGGCCGCATCAGAGGCTTTCGATGTCCAGCCCTGATTCCCGGGGGAGAAGACGCCGGAATGCATTATGATGCCGGCGTGTCAAAAAGGATAAAGTGCAGTCACAGATTCTGCGATGGCTGCGCCGATATTTTTCAGGCAACAGAGCGTTGCACTTTCATCTTCCCGATGAACGAATAAACAAGGCTCACCGTCGATTTCTACAATCGCCGCTTTAACCTGTATATCTTCCAAAGCCTCGGTCAGCTGATGCATCACCTGCCAGGCGAATTCACCTTCATGACTGAGTAATTTAAGGCCGATCAGATTGTTATCTTCATCATTACCAGGCAGCGGAATCGGTTCAACTTTAATCCCCGTAAAACCTGATAACCAGCGATAACTTTGCGGCAAACGATGTACTACCGAAAGTTGGATATTATTCACGTGGTTCCCCAGACAATGATTCATGCAAATCATTTACATCATGTTTTTACAAAATAGCTACAACAGCACTGTTTAAGTTATAGCCGACAGGCGGCACTTTGCCCACTCAACGCTCAAATAATTAACATTAAATTAACGTTATTGGATACAAAATGACAAACTGTCGTTATTTTTATCTCTGCTCCCGGACATACTGAGATGCAGATCTCATTTTGGCTTATTTGTAACCTTTTCTGCCTTTATTCACAACCATTTTAATCATTTGATGCTACTTTCCGTTACTTATTTATTTACATTTAATATACAAATCAGGCAGTCAATATCTTCATCTTTATGCAATAACTTCATATACATCAAAAGGATAGAAAAATAAGAACGACCAAACGTAACGAGGCGATGGTTAATTTCACTTTGAAATGAACCAGATGGTTACATTTTTTAGCGTCGCGCATCATACGTTAAAATCTGGATCTAATGTTAATTAATCAGCACAATTTGTTTGCACAAATCCCTCTTCTCTGGCTTATCATCCGCACCGTTATAAATGGTATACCCTACCGGGACCGACATCAGCAGAACTTAACCCGCTGATAAATCTCGTGTTACGCAAATTATAATAAAAACCAGATAAGTGAACTCCCTGCCTTTTGGCAAAAACCCATTCCCAGCGAGAAAGAGATGGAAAACGATCCTTCAATCATTGGAAGCAACACCACCGAAAATGGAACCGGTTTCAGTCGTCGAGAACTTCTAAAAGGTCTGACATCAGCCATGGTGGCAACGACCCTGCTCGGCTTCCCGTTCCTGAGCCAGGCGGAGAAAGAAACCGCCACACAGGATCCGGTCATCTTCGGCCAGTTCTATCTGGTCTCACAGGCCATCACTGAGCACAGGAATATCAGCGAGGGTTCTTCTGCGCAGATTTTCAACGCTTTTTACCGCTCACAACCTGACTTCCCTGCGCAGGTCAGCAAGTTACATGCGCTGGTGAAACCGGGCCAGGCGGCAAAAGATTTGCAGGAAGTGGCGAAACAGAATGGCCTTGGTGAACTGGTGACCCGCATCGTTACCGCCTGGTACACTGGCACGGTTGGACATGGAACCGATTCCATTTTGATTGCCTATAAAGACGCGCTGATGTATCGCCCGGTCAGTGACGGCCTGATTGTGCCTACATACTGCGGTAACGGTCCGCTGTACTTCACCGCAGCGCCTCCTGCCGCAGCCATGCCGGAATCCATGAATGCAGATCGTTTTTCCCATCCTTCTGAAACAAATGTTGTGAGCAAAGCCTGATGAAAAAACCAGAATTTACGGCAGACGGCGATGCGTCTGCTGATGTGATTGTTGTCGGTTCCGGCATCGTAGGCGGCATGATTGCCGATCAGCTGGTCAGCCAGGGATATTCTGTTCTGGTACTGGAAGCGGGTTTGCGCATTGAACGTGCTCAGGCCGTTGAAAACTGGCGCAATATGCCCTTTGAAAACCGGGCCGGTTCTGATTTCCAGGGGCTTTATCCGCAGTCTGAAAAAGCGCCCGCACCACTGTATTTCCCGGAAAATAACTACGTCCATCTGACCGGGCCAAGCGCCAGCAGTTTCAAACAGGGTTATCTGCGCACTGTTGGTGGCACCACCTGGCACTGGGCCGCGTCCTGCTGGCGTCATGTTCCCAACGATTTCAAAATGAAAACCTTGTACGGCGTGGGTCGTGACTGGCCAATTTCTTATGATGAACTTGAACCTTATTACTGCCGCGCTGAAGAAGAGATTGGCGTTGCCGGCCCGAATGACCCCGAGTTGCAGTCACCGTCTGAGCGCAGCAAACCCTATCCGATGGAGCAGGTGCCTTATGGTTACGGCGATACCCGTTTTGCTGAAATCGTGAATCCGCACGGTTACCGCTCCGTGCCTATTCCGCAAGGTCGCAGCACCCGCCCGTGGAATGGCCGTCCGACGTGTTGTGGTAATAATAACTGTCAGCCGATTTGCCCGATTGGTGCAATGTATAACGGAATTGCGCACGTCGAACGCGCTGAGAACAAAGGTGCCGTGGTTCTGGCTGAAGCGGTGGTCTACAAAATTGACACCGATGAAAACAACAATGTAACGGCTGTTCACTGGCTGGATAATCAGAAGAAATCGCATAAAGCGACCGGTAAAGTCTTCGCGCTGGCCTGTAATGGTATCGAGACACCGCGTCTGTTGCTAATGGCCGCCAACGAAAAAAACCCGAACGGTATTGCTAATTCGTCTGATCATGTGGGTCGTAACATGATGGATCACTCCGGTTTCCACTGTACCTTTATCGCCAAAGAGCCGCTGTGGATTGGTCGTGGCCCGGCGCAGAGCAGTTGTCTGGTAGGGCCGCGTGACGGCGATTTCCGCAAAGATTATTCCGCCAACAAAATGATCCTCAACAATATCAGCCGTGTGATCCCGGCAACGTCCAAAGCGTTGCAGATGGGGCTGGTGGGTAAAGAGCTGGATGAAGAGATCCGCCGTCGTGCGATTTTCGGCGTAGATCTTTCCATCAGCCTTGAGCCGTTACCGGATCCGGATAACCGCCTGACACTCAGCACCACACGTAAAGATCCCCACGGTTTACCTTGCCCGGACATTCATTACGATGTCGGGGATTACGTGCGTAAAGGCGCAGAAGCCGCTCATAAACAACTCGAGCATATCGGTTCCCTGTTTATGGCCGAAGAATTTAATATCACTACCAGCCTGAATGCTAATAACCACATTATGGGCGGCACCATCATGGGCAGTGATCCGAAGGATTCCGTGGTGAACGGCAACTGTCGTACACATGACCACGCTAACCTGTGGTTACCGGGCGGCGGTGCGATCCCGTCTTCCAGTGTGGTAAACAGTACGCTGACCATGGCTGCGCTGGGTCTTAAAGCCGCCGATGACATGGCGAAAAAACTGGCAGGTGCCGCATGAAGACACTTCTCACCGTCTGCCTGCTGAGCGCCGCCTCCGCAGGCTTTACCGCCTGCGCCACGGCAGATGAAACCCAGGCTGCGCTGATCCATCAGGGCCAGGAAGTGGCCACAGCAGCTGACTGTCAGGCCTGTCACACTGCGCCGGAAGGGGGAAAACCTTTTGCCGGTGGTTATGAAATCCACTCACCGATGGGCACGATTTATACCACCAACATTACGCCATCGAAGCAGTTCGGTATCGGCAACTATACTGAAGAACAGTTCGTCCGCGCAGTGCGTGAAGGCGTTCGTCCTGATGGTGCCAATCTTTATCCGGCCATGCCTTATACCTCTTACAGCCATATGAGCGATGCCGACATGCACGCGCTGTATGTTTACTTCCTGCAAGGGGTAAAGCCGGTCGAGCAACCGAATGTTGAAACCGCCCTGCCGTTCCCGTTCAGCATGCGTATTGCCATGGCGGGCTGGAACATGATGTATCTCGACAGCACGCCGTTTAAGCCGGATACATCGAAAAGTGAGCAATGGAACCGCGGTGCGTATCTGGTCAACGGTGCCGGTCACTGCGATACCTGTCATACGCCACGTAACCTGATGATGGGTTCTGTGACCGATCAACCGCTGGCAGGCGGCATGGTCGGCCCGTGGTATGCCCCCAATATCAGTTCGGATCCGGTCAGCGGTATTGGCAACTGGTCGCAGGCTCAGCTGGTGGAATACCTGAAAACCGGCCGCACCGCCGGGAAAAACCAGGCTGCGGGCGGTATGGCAGAAGCCGTTCAGAACAGCCTGCAATACATGTCGGACAGCGACCTGAACGCGATCGCCTTCTACCTGAAAAACAGCACGCCGGTTCGCGACCCGCGTGATACGCAGGCGGCGGACACCTTCGGTAAACCGGTGAATGTGGAAGAAGGTTTACGCGGCGCACATCCGTTTAATGCGAATAAAACCATCGACAACGGCGCAGCGTTGTTCAGTGGTTATTGCGCCAGTTGTCATCAGCCGGATGGCTCAGGCAGTGAAAATCAGGCTTATCCGTCGCTGTTCAATAATACCGCGACCGGCATGGGCAATGCGTCGAACCTGATTTCAGCCATCCTTTACGGCGTGGATCGTCAGGTCGGTGACCACCATGTGCTGATGCCGAAATTTGGCGTGGGTTCGTATGTCGGTCAGCTCGATGATCAGCAGATTGCTGACATCTCCAACTACGTGCTAAAGAACTACGGTAACGCAGCCATTCAGGTCAGTGCGCACGATGTCGCGGTGTTACGCGCCGGCGGCCCGGTCACATTGCTGGCAAAACTACAGCCGTTCATGGCGCCGGCGATGGTGGCCGGGGTGATTGTACTGCTGGTGCTGATTTTCTGGCTCGGCCGGAAACGCAAAACGAAAGTGGCGTAATCCGCAGACTGAAACGCAAAACGGCCCAAAAGGGCCGTTTTTTTGGGTCCGAACGGCAGAAAGGAGGCTAAAACTACCCTCTTCCCACCAGCGGCATGGCACTTGCCATCACGGTCATGGTCAGTACGTTGGTGTCGAGCGGCAAACCGGCCATAAACGCCACGGCCTCGCCGACGCGTTCCACCGGGATAACCGGTTCTTCAGCAATATGTCCGTCCGCCTGCATCCTGCCTGCCAGCGCTTTATTCCCCATATCCGTTGCTGCATTGCCGATATCAATTTGTCCGCAGGCAATATTAAAGGCACGTCCGTCCAGCGCGGTGGATTTCGTCAGGCCGGTGATCGCATGTTTACTGGCAGTATAGGGTGCGGAATTCGGCCTCGGTGACTGCGCCGAAATCGAACCGTTGTTAATGATACGCCCGCCCTGCGGCGACTGGCGTTTCATCAGCTTAACCGCCGCCTGCGTACACAAAAATGCACCGGTCAGATTGGTATTGATCACCGACAGCCAGTCTTCTACCGGCAGTTCGTCAATGGGCACATCCTTCACGTTATTACCGGCATTATTGAATAACAAATCCAGTCGTCCGAAGGTTTCCTGAATATCCTCAAACAGTGCGGCGACCGATTGCGGACGGGTCACATCCAGCTCACGGGCTACCGCCTGTCCCGGCGCAAACAACGACACAGCCTGCTCCAGTTTTGCCTGATTACGCCCGGCCAGTATCACTTTAAATCCGATAGCTTCCAGCGCTTTTGCAGCACTTAACCCGATGCCGCTCCCGCCGCCTGTCACTAATGCAATTTTGGTGTCTTCAGTGCTCATATCAGCTCCTTCTACACAGCGGCCAGCATACCGCCATCAATAAACAGCAGATGTCCGTTGACGAAATCAGAGGCTTTGGATGACAGATAGACTGCACCGCCGACCAGCTCTTCCGGATTGCCCCAACGTGCGGCCGGTGTGCGTTTGCACAGCCATTCTGAGAATTCTTTGTTGTCTACCAGCGCCTGTGTCATGTCGGTTTTGAAATAACCCGGCGCGATTCCGTTCACCTGAATATTGTAGCGCGCCAGCTCAACGCACATGCCGCGGGTCAGCATTTTTACCGCGCCTTTCGATGCCGCATAAGGTGTAATGGTGTCACGCCCCAGTTCGCTTTGCATCGAACCGATATTAATGATTTTGCCGCGCCCGCGCGGGATCATGTAACGCGCCACCGCCTGCGACACCAGAAATACGGATTTCTGATTCACGGCAATGACATCGTCCCAGTCTTTTTCCGGAAACTCGGTGAATTTATGGCGGCGCTGGATCCCGGCGTTATTTATCAGTACATCAATGGGCCCGATGGTGCTTTCGATATGCTCAATCGCCTGATTCACCGCCTGACTGCAGGTGACATCAAACGACACCGCATGGGCAATAAAGCCCTCTGCCCGCAGGGCTTCAGCGGCCTTCTGCGTTGATTCCTGTTGGGTGCCGTTGATGATAATTTCTGCACCGTGCTGCGCCAGCCCTTTCGCCAGCAGGAAACCCAGACCGCGCGTCGAGCCGGTAATCAGAATCTTTTTATTATCCAGTGAGAAGAGATTTGTCATGACGTTGGCCTTATTGAATGCTGATTTAAAAAGTTAGCTTCACTACACCGGTTTACTCTGCGCTAAACTGTGATGCAGATCACCTGCCGGAATGTTAAAAAACCCTGTTACTCCCGGTGTGATCATCATCATTTTGGTAACAATCTCCGGCACTTTCTGTTTCAATAATCAGGACTATTTGCAGGCCCAACCAGGAACTTTCCGCATGAGAAACCAGCGCGTGACATTACAGGACATCGCCCAACTGGCGGATGTCACGAAGATGACGGTGAGCCGTTTTCTGCGCACGCCGGAAAAGGTGTCTCCTGAAACCCGTGATCGCATCACGAAGGTCATGGAAGAGGTGGGATATCCGCTGGAAGAAGCCCGCGGACCGGCCAGAGCACCGCGTATCGGCATTTTAGTGCCGTCGTTTAACAACCAGATTTTCTCGGACTTACTGGCGGGCATTGAGTCGGTCACTTCCGCGCAGGGCTTTCAGACGCTGGTAGTCAATTACGATTACAGCAAAGAACGCGAGGAAGAACACATCATCAATCTGCTCGGTTATCAGCTGGCCGGATTGATCCTCACTGATTCCGTGCATACGCTGAAAGCCGATAAATACCTGAATGCGGCAGAAATTCCTGTGGCCCAGGTGATGGATCTCGACGACCCGCACGGGCGCATCGCCGTCGGTTTTGATAATCAGCAGGCGGGTTATGATATGGCGAATACCTTGCTCGCCAGCGGCAAAGAACATGTGGTGTATTTCGGTTCGATGTCTGACGCCCGTGACCAGAAGCGTTATCAGGGTTACAGCCGCGCCATGAATGAACGCGGACTGACGCCGGTGCATATCACGCCGAATAAAGTGTCGTCGGTATCTATCGGTGCGGGCATGCTGGCCATGGCACGTCAGTTATATCCGCAGACCAACGCGATTTTGTGTACCAATGACGATATTGCCGTCGGCGTGTTACAGGAATGTATCAAACTGGGGATCCGCGTCCCGCAGGATATGGCCATTTCCGGTTTTCACGGGCTGGATATCGGTCTGGCAACCACACCATTATTAGCCAGCGTTATCACTCCGCGCTTTGAAATGGGGAAAGTGGTGGCGGAGATATTGCTTAAAAAAATCAGAAACCTGCCGACGATCGAACGCGTGGATTTGCATTACCGGATCTCCCTCGGCGGCACCATTTAACTCTCCTTTCCCCTCTGTTTCTCCCCTGCGGACCTGCACACAAACTCCGGTGCAGGATCACGTAAGTGGTAACACCTTTTCTTAACATAATTCAACGTGACGTCTGTCACGAAATACTTTCCTCAAAATGCTTTTATTAAGTCATCGCCGAAAGACGAGATATTTAATAAAACGTCGCATTGAACATGCTCTAAATAATTCAGATTACAGGAAGGCGGCAAGAGCGTTAATCCCCGGGAGCTGAAACAAGTCAGTGACCGGCGTTAGCGGGTGCGGACAACGCATCTGTAGCCTGAAGTATGACGAGCATCACCGAGGAGCACAGAATGGATAATAAGATTCCTAAGGCACGCTGGCTGCGCGTAATAACGCCAATTCTTATTGCTTGCATTATTTCCTTCATGGACAGGGTCAATATTAGTTTTGCTATGCCTGGCGGCATGGATGCCGAATTAGGAATTACCGCTTCAATGGCCGGTCTGGCCGCCGGTATTTTCTTTATCGGGTATTTATTCCTGCAGGTTCCGGGCGGCAGTCTGGCAGTACATGGCAGCGGACGAAAATTTATCGCCTGCTCTCTGGTTGCCTGGGCAATTATTTCGATTCTGACCGGTGTGATTACGAATCAGTATCAGCTGCTGTTCCTGCGCTTTGCGCTGGGTGTGGCAGAAGGCGGGATGCTGCCGGTCGTGCTGACGATGGTCAGTAACTGGTTCCCCGATAAAGAACGTGGCCGCGCCAATGCTTATGTGCTGATGTTCGCCCCGCTCGGCGGAATGATCACCGCGCCGCTGTCGGGTTTTATTCTGGATACGCTCGACTGGCGCTGGTTGTTCATCATTGAAGGGGCATTATCTTTTGTCGTGATGCTGTTCTGGTGGTTTACCATCAGCGATCGGCCTGAAGAAGCGAAATGGCTGTCTGAGCGTGAACGCGACTATCTGATTACCGAGCTGAACCGAGAACGCGAAGCCCTGAGAGCCCTGGCACCGGTGAATAACGCCCCGCTGAAAGAAGTGTTCCGTAACCGGTCTATCGTCAAACTGATCATTATTAATTTTTTCTATCAGACCGGGATTTACGGCTATACCCTGTGGCTGCCCACCATTCTGAAAAACCTGACCGGCGGAGATATGAGTTCAGTGGGTATGCTGGCGATTATCCCTTACGTGGGCACTATGTTGGGGATCCTGGCGATGTCCGTGCTGTCGGATAAAACCGGTAAGCGCCGTATGTTCATCGCCCTGCCGCTGTGTGGTTTCGCAGCCTGTCTGGCGGCATCTGTCGCATTCGACCATAACATCATGGCGGCATATGGTTTCCTGGTCGGTGCCGGTTTCTTCCTGCAAGCCGCAACCAGCGCCTTCTGGACGATTCCGGGCAAAGTCACCACGCCGGAAGTCGCAGGCAGTGCGCGTGGTGTGATAAATGGTCTGGGGAATCTGGGCGGATTCTGCGGTCCGTATCTGGTCGGCGTGCTGGTCAGCCTGTACGGTCAGAGCACCGCGATCTACGCGCTGGTGGCATCCTTGCTGATTGCCGCAGCGGTCACTACGTTGCTGCCAAAAGAGTGCGATATGGCGCTCGTGCCTGGGGCAAAAGCCAAAGCCATGGCAGATGAATACGCCCGCGCTAAAGCGGCGCGACGGGTTCAGGGAGTGAAAGCGGAAATGGTTTAATACTCAAGCTCCCACATGAAGCAGAGAAGACCGTTTTGGTTTTGCTCCTCTCCCTGCGAAGGGGGATGTTGGGAGGGGATTTTAAGAGCTAACACCTTGTCAAACCACACTTTTCCTTTTCGGTTTTGACCTTGATACTCCACCCCGGCCCTCCCCTTCGCAGGGGAGGGCGTTATGCAGCCACTTTCACCGGACGGCTGGCATAGAGATACAACAAGGTGGCGGCAAGTATGCAGAACGCCATCGACCCAACCATCGGCCAGGCGCTTTTCGCGGTAAACAGTGACAGCACAGAACCTATCGCCGCACCGGTGCCGAAACGAATCGTGCCGGCCAGAGAAGCGGCTGTACCCGCCATGTGCGGGAAGTCATCCATAATGACCGCCATCGCGTTAGACGTGACCATCGCAATCACACCAACGTATCCCGCCACACCAATCACCATCGCCCAGAACGGCAATCCGAAGGTACAGACGATCACCAGCCACATCCCCATCGTCAGTTGCACAAACAATCCGAAGCGGAACATTTTTACCGCACCCGTACGGCGTACGTTACGGCTGTTGATGAGTGTCAGAATCACCAGAGCGACGATGTTCAGCGCAAAGTAAAAGCCGAAACTTTGCGGCGAAACGCCATTGAGCTCGATGTAGACAAACGGACCGGCACTGAGGAAAGAGAACATTCCGGCAAATGAGAAACCACTCGCCAGCATATAACTGAGCACACGTTTGTGTCGGAACAGGGAAGCAAAATTGCCGACGCTGGTGCGCAGGTGGAATTTTTGCCGCCGTTCTTTGGGCAGCGTCTCTTTGATATACACACCCACCAGCGTTGCGGCGATAAGCGCGGCAATCGCCATCGCCCAGAAAATGGCATGCCAGCTGAAAATAGCCATCAGCAAACCACCGAGCATTGGCGCCAGCAGCGGCGCTACCGTCATCACCAGTACCACAAAAGACATCATTCGCGAGAATTCGTCTTTTGTGAACATATCGCGCATCAGCGCGTTAATGACCACACTCGCGGCAGCGGCTGCCAGACCGTGCAGGAAACGCATCCAGACCAGTTGCTCAACGGATTGCGCCAGTGCACAGGCACCGGCCGCGACGGCAAAAATCATCACGCCCCAGAAGATAACCGGCTTACGCCCAAGGCTGTCCGCCATCGGGCCATAAAACAGCTGCCCTATCGCAAAACCCAGCACGTAAGCACTGAGCGTCATTTGCACACTGCCCGCCGGCACGCCATATTCCTGAGCGATCACGGGCATACTTGGCAGATACATATCGATAGCCAGAGGCATCAGCATCGATATCAACCCCAGGATGAAAATCAGTCCGACATGGGAGACCGGTTTTTCTTGCACTTTCAGCTGCTCCAGTTATAGAAAAATCTATCGCGAGGGAACGCCAACGCTGGCCACTTCCTGCTCAGTTAACGGCCGGTACTGACCCGGTTCCAAATCTTCATCCATCACAATCTCACCAATACGCTCACGGTGCAGCGCAACCACGCGGTTACCCACGGCAGCAAACATACGTTTAACCTGATGATAACGGCCTTCGCTGAGAGTCAGGCGCACCAGACAGTCTTCGATTTTTTCAAGCTGCGCCGGTTTGGTCAGGGAATCTTCGTTATGCAGTTGCACACCCGCTTCAAACTGCGCAGCGGTGTCGTCAGCCAGCGGATGTTCGAGCGTTACCAGATAAGTTTTTTCGCAGTGATGGCGCGGCGAGGTGATGCGGTGCGACCATTGCCCGTCGTCGGTCATCAGCACCAGACCGGTGGTGTCGATATCCAGACGGCCCGCCGCATGCAGTTTGTAGGCCACGGGTTCTTCGAGGAAATACAGCACGGTCGGGTGATCCGGATCATCGGTGGAACACACATATCCCTGCGGTTTGTTAAGCATGAAATAACGCGGACCGGTGATTTGATCCAGTACATTGCCGTCAAACTCGACACGTTGTTCCGGGCTGATTTTCATTGAGCCGGTTTTGACGATTTCACCGTCTACGGTGACACGTTTGTTACGCAGTTCGCGCAAAACCAGCGCGCGGCTTACACCTAATTGCTGAGAGAGAAACTTGTCCAGACGCATTGGATCAACTTGCCTTCATGGCGATCTGAGTGATCGCGTTACTGATAAAACACAAGACCCCGCCGTCGCAATACTGCAACTGACAGGGTTCAGGGTTGTTCGGTTCGTAATAATTGCAAAGAGTTATTATTACTTCGGGGGGGCAGAAACACTGCCGCGTTGAGGGCAATAGTATAGCCGTGCATCCTGTAAGGAAGAAGGAAAATAAGCAGGCTAAACATTCACTGCGGGAGATTTCTTTGATCATCGCCATCGGCAGCATTTCTTGGCATACTGCATTACTGTTTTTATAAACAGGTAAGTTAACGGAATAATCAACAGGTGATCATCGCGTGACTGCTTTTACTCTCCGCCCCTACCAGCAAGATGCCGTGGATGCCACGCTGCGTCATTTCCGCCAGCACGACGAACCGGCAGTGATTGTGCTGCCGACCGGTGCGGGAAAAAGTCTGGTGATTGCCGAACTCGCGCGCGTTGCCCGCGGACGTGTACTGGTGCTCGCGCATGTCAAAGAGCTGGTGGCGCAAAACCACAGCAAATATCTTTCCTACGGGCTGGAAGCGGACATCTTCGCCGCCGGGCTGAACCTGAAACAAAGCAGCGGCAAAGTGGTGTTTGGCAGCGTGCAATCTGTTGCGCCCAATCTGGCGGAATTCAGTGGCGAATTTTCCCTGCTGATTATCGATGAATGCCACCGTATTTCCGACGATGATAACAGTCAGTATCAGCAGATTATCGGTCATCTCAGTGCGCAAAACCCGCGCCTGCGATTGCTCGGCCTGACCGCCACGCCCTACCGTTTAGGCAAAGGCTGGATTTATCAGTATCACCATCAGGGTATTGTGCGCGGTGATGCCAACAGCCTGTTCCGCGACTGCATCTATGAACTGCCGTTGCGTTACATGATTAAAAACGGCTTTCTGGTGCCACCCGAACGGCTCGATATGCCGGTGGTCAGTTACGATTTCAGCCGCCTGCAGGCCAACAGTAATGGTCTGTTCAGTGAAGCGGATCTGAATGATGAACTGCGACAACAAAAACGTATCACGCCGCACATCATCAGCCAGATTGTTGAATTCGCACAAGAACGTAAAGGCGTGATGATTTTTGCCTCCACGGTGGAACATGCCGGTGAGATTTTTGGTCTGCTGCCCGCAGGGGAAGCGGCGCTGATCAGCGCACAAACCCACGCGGTGGAACGGGACCGGCTGATCACGGCGTTTAAAGCGCAGCAGTTACGCTATCTGGTGAATGTATCCGTGCTGACCACCGGCTTTGACGCGCCGCATGTGGATCTTATCGCCATCCTGCGTCCGACAGAATCCATCAGCCTGTACCAGCAAATTGTTGGTCGCGGGTTGCGGCTCGCACCGGGTAAAACGGATTGTCTGATCCTTGATTATGCCGGAAACCCGCACGACCTTTTTACACCGGAAGTGGGCAGCCATAAGCCGGCAGGCAATAACAAACCCGTGCAGGTGTTTTGCCCGGCCTGCGGCTTCGCCAATATTTTCTGGGGAAAAACCACCGAAGACGGCACGATCATTGAGCATTTTGGCCGCCGCTGTCAGGGCGTACTGGAAGATGATGAGGGCAACCGTGAGCAATGTGATTTCCGCTTCCGTTTTAAAAGCTGCCCGCACTGTGGCGCGGAAAATGATATCGCCGCACGGCGCTGTCATCAGTGCCAGGAAATTCTGGTCGACCCCGATGATATGCTGAAAGCCGCGCTGCGCCTGAAAGATGCGCTGGTCTTACGCTGCGGTGGTATGAATCTGGAACACGGACGCGATGACAAAGGCGAATGGCTGAAAATTACCTATTACGATGAGGACGGCGCTGACGTTTCGGAGCGCTTTCGTCTGCAAACGCCTGCACAACGCATGGCGTTTCTGCATAACTTCCTGCGCCCGCACCAGCGCGCACCGGGCGTACCGCTGGAATGGAATAGCGCAGCGGATGTTGCCGCGCAGCAGGTGTTATTGCGTCATCCGGATTTTGTGGTCGCGCGTATGAAAGGCCAGTTCTGGCAGGTGCGGGAGAAAATATTTGATTATGAAGGCCGCTACCGGCGCGCTCATGAACTGCGCGGGTAACAGGGATGACCAAACCGGTAATTATTCGTTGTTGCTGCGCCCGGACTCCGGTATCATACCGCCCGCTTTCGCCTTGTGTGGAAGTCGCAGTACTCAACTCGTCACTCGGTCGCAGGTGGCGGGGCACATTTTAGAAGTAGTTCTATTAGAGAAACATACAATGATCACTATCAATGTAGAAGTACGTCCACAGGACGAGCAGGGCAAAGGTGCGAGCCGCCGCCTGCGTACAGCTAACAAATTCCCAGCTATCGTTTACGGTGGCTCAGCTGCTCCGGTTTCTATCAAACTGGACCATGATTCTGTAAAGAACCTGGAAGTTAAAGCGGAGTTCTACTCTGAAGCTATTACTCTGGTTATCGACGGTCAAGAAACCAAAGTTAAAGTTCAGGCTGTACAGCGTCACCCGTTCAAGCCAAAACTGGCTCACATCGACTTCGTTCGCGTTTAATAACGCGACTTTACTCTAAATCATTCAGGTTGTAGCAAAGTAGCAAGCGAGTGAGTCCTGATGAACTTACATGGGTAAGTGATTCAGGTGAACGAACGTAGCTAACGCAGCAACAACGTGAAGGATGACGAGTAAAAAGTTGTTGCGCATCGGGACGCCGTGCGAGAACAAATAAAAAACACCGCCCAGGCGGTGTTTTTTATTGGGCGCGATTATTTATTACCCGCTTTACGCTGCAACTGATCCCGCAAATTCGGCGGCGTGCCTTTGATGGTCAGCGTATCCGTGGCCGGATCCCAGAAAATACGTTCGCCCATCAGCATGGCATCAAAGTTAATGCTCAGGCCGCCGCCGCTGCCGGCGAATTTAGTCAGCTGACGCAAAGTGCTGCGATCGGCCGGGAAAGTTTCTTCCAGCTGATAACCCTGCTCCTGGGTAAACTCTTTAAACTTCTTGTCATTCCACGGCGGCAACTCTTCGGACAAATCATCGAGCGCGATCTCTTCGCCAGCCTGTAACTGTTCGTTGCAATAGGTATAAACCTGCTGACGGTAGTTCTGACGCTCGTTTTTATCGAGCTGCGCTTCGCTACAAAAGTCGTCAACTGCCTGCAACAAGCCACGGTTCTGCGCCTTGGTATCCAGACCTTCGGACGCACCGAGAAAATCCATGAAGAAGTCTGAGACTTTGCGCCCTACCCGGCCTTTCAGGAAAGTCAGATAACGGGTCGATTCCGGATTGGTTTCCCATTCGGTCAGATCGATACGCGCCACAATATCGGCATGATTGATGTCAAGATAATGAATGCTGCTGACATCCAGTTGTTCATTGACGCGCATACTGCTGCGGCTGTTGAGTACGGCGACCAGCAGATATTCAACCGCCAGAAAACGATAATGACAGAAAAGTACCACGCCGCCTTCAGCAAACGGGTATTTCGCCAGTTCGTCACGCAGACGGCCGGTGGCGGCGCGACTGAATGAAAGAAAATCATCGTCCCCTTTGCGGCAGCTGCGTAATGCCACCGCCAGTTCGCTGTCTTCATTGAACAAACCGTACGCTTTGCTTTTTGCACTGTAGACGCGGTGCAGTTCTGCCATCATTTCATCAACGGCAGCATTGGGCGTCAGGAGCGTATCACGCAGCACAACATCCAGCGTTTGCTCATCACGTTTGTTCAACTGGTGCAGAGCGATCTGCTCAAGATCCAGACTCATGGGGATTTTCTCCTGTAAGAATTGCAGCCGTGTAAGAAGGGTTGATCTGCGGGGCGTATTCAAACACCGAAGCGCCGGGGCCGCAACTATCGCGAAGGCTGAAATAAAGATTAATAGATACAATCAATACAACAACGTTAACTCAGTTATAAAAATGCGGAAAACAGAGGCGTGATACGCTAAGATATTGGACTTTGTCAGATCAAGAAGCACAATACTCTATGGCACAATCATCCCGTTACAGTGACGAACACGTTGAACAGCTCCTTTCCGAGCTGGCAACCGTTCTGGAAAAACACCGCGCCCCGACAGATTTGTCTCTGATGGTTCTGGGCAATATGGTGACAAACCTGATTAATACCAGCGTCGCTCCTGCACAGCGCAAAGCCTTGTCGCAGTCTTTTGCGAAAGCGTTGCAAGCGTCGATAAGAGAAGATAAAGCCCATTAATCCACAACTTGCCCAATACCTCTCATGGTGACAAATCGTCAGCGCTATCGCGAAAAAGTATCCCAGATGATCAGCTGGGGCCACTGGTTCGCCCTGTTTAATATCCTGCTCATCCTTGGGATCGGCAGCCGCTACCTGTTTGTTTCTGACTGGCCTTCTTCATTGCAGGGGCGCATTTACGCGCTGGTCAGCTGGCTTGGGCATTTCAGTTTTATCGGTTTCTCGACATATTTACTGATCATCTTCCCGCTCACCTTCGTGGTGATGTCGCAACGGCTGCTGCGGTTCTTATCCGCTATTCTGGCTACTGCCGGACTGACACTGCTTCTGGTCGATACCGAAGTCTTTACCCGTTTCCACCTGCACATTAATCCGGTCGTGTGGGAGCTGGTGGTCAATCCCGGTCAGGGTGAGATGGCCCGTGACTGGCAGCTGATGTTTATTGCTGTGCCGGTAATATTCCTGCTCGAAATGCTGTTTGGTACCTGGGCATGGCAAAAGTTACGCAGCCTGAACCGCCGCAATTTCGCCAAACCGATTGTCGTTCTGTTTATAGCCAGTTTCTTTGCTTCACATCTGATGTACATCTGGGCAGATGCGAATTTCTATCGTCCGATCACCATGCAGCGTGCGAATCTGCCACTTTCCTACCCGATGACAGCACGTAAATTCCTTGAGAAACACGGCCTGCTCAATGCCGAGGAATACCAGAAGCGGCTGATCGAACAAGGCAATCCCGAAGCGCTGGCAGTCGAATATCCGCTGAACACCATCAGCTTCGCGAAAACCGGTTCGAAGTATAATTTGCTGATGGTGGTGCTAGATGGTGTCCATACCGACACGCTGGATAAAGATCTGCCCACGCTGAGCGATTTTGCCAAACATAACATTCGTTTTGATCAGCATTTTAGTTCCGGAAACCGTAATGACACCGGGCTGTTCGGCCTGTTCTATGGGATTTCACCGAGCTATATGCAGGGCATTCTGGCGGCGCGTAAACCTTCTGCACTGGTATCGTCACTGGAGCAACAAGGTTACGAATTCGGTTTATTTGCCTCAGACGGTTTTAACAGCCCGTTGTATCGCCAGGCATTACTGACCGATTTTACCTTGCCGCCGCCGGTCAAACAGACTGATCAACAAACCGTTTATCAGTGGCAACAATGGCTGAACGGACCTGGCAACGGTCCGTGGTTCTCCTACCTGAGTCTGAGCGGGATCAGTAACGCATTGCGTCAGGACGGGGCCAGTGTGCCGACCGGTAATACCTTTATTCATCGTTATCAGAACGGTGCAGCGAATGTGGATTCGCAAATCAAAGCTATCCTGCAGGCGTTAAAAGATCGCGGGGAGCTGGATAAAACGGTGGTCGTCATTACCGCTTCACACGGTATTGAATTTAACGAGAACGGTACCTGGGGTTCAGGCAATGCGATGAACCGTCGCCAGTTACAGGTTCCGCTGATTATTCACTGGCCAGGTACACCCGCGCAGAATATCGATAAACTGACAGATAATGCGGATGTGATGACTACGCTGATGCAACGCCTGTTGCATGTGACGACAGCTCCGGCTGATTACTCGCAGGGCGAAGATTTGTTCGCCGCGAAGCGACGCCATAACTGGGTCACCACCAGCGACGACGGTACGCTGGTGATCACCACGCCAGACCAGACGCTGGAACTGGAAAGTAACGGTGATTACCGCGCCTTTGATATTAACGGCAAGCGGATTAAAGATCAGAAACCAGAACTTAGCTTGCTGCTTCAGGTGCTGACAGATGAAAAACGCTTCCTGGCAAACTGACGTTCGCCATTAACCGAAATGATGAAAGCCAACCCTGAGCGGTTGGCTTTTTTAATGGCACCACGCCCGCATCCCCCGTCAAATTATTTGACCTTCTTCTTGAAAATAATGTCGTTTATAGCACCGCCGGAAACCGCTACGGTAGGTTCATACATCCTAATCACCTTATAAACACAGCGCGGAGAGCCACTATCGTGTCGGGACTGGTCAACGGACAATGGGTAAGCGGCGACGTCGCAAAAGAAGAAATTAAAAACGGCGCATTTCATCGTCAGGAAACGGCGTTTCGCCAGACACATCTTGAGCCTGAAGCCGGACGCTATCAGCTTTTCGTCTCTTACTTGTGCCCGTGGGCCTCGCGCACGTTAATTTTTCGCCATCTGAAAGGGCTGGAAAAATTCATTCAGGTATCCATTGCTCAGCCGGTGATTGGTGAAAATGGCTGGACGTTTGATACGCCGCAGGATGCAGGCGAAAAGATTGAGCCGGTGCGTTATGTACATCAACTCTACACCGCCAGCGATGCACACTACACCGGCAAAGTCTCCGTGCCCGTGCTGTGGGACCGCCGCGAAGGGCGCATCATCAATAATGAATCAGCTGATATTATCCGCATCCTTAACCATGCGTTTGATGCACTGACCGGCAATCAGGATGACTTCTACCCTGCTGCCCTGCGCGAAGACATTGACCGCTGGAACGAGGTGATTTATCACGACGTTAACAACGGCGTGTATAAGACGGGTTTTGCAAAAACGCAGGACAGCTATAGCGCCGCCGTAACCCAACTTTTCAGTACGCTGGATACCCTTGAGACGCATTTACACCACCACCGCTACATTGCCGGTGAATGTATTACCGAAGCCGACTGGCGGCTGTTCGTCACACTGGTGCGTTTCGACAGCGCCTATCATGGGGCATTCAAATGTAATATTCGCCGTATTGAAGATTATCCGAATTTATCCCATTACTTGCGCGAACTTTATCAGTGGCCGGGGATCAGCGATACGGTGAACCTGACGCATATCAAACAAGGTTATTACGGTATTTTGTGGCTGAACCCGACGGGTATCGTTCCGGCAGGCCCGGAACTGGACCTGCGTCGCCCTCACGATCGTCAGCGTCTCAGCGGGCGCGGCGTGATGCAGATAACACACTAAAAATTGCTTGGACCCGCGCGGATAACACTGTATATTTCAACAGTTATTTCTCCCTGTCTTTTATGAGGAAAGCTATGCGGGTCGAACTGATTTTTGACAAACGGAATGTCGCCGGCATCCCTGATGCCAGCAAAAAAATTGAAGCGGAACTGGTTAAACGGGTACACCGGTTGTTTCCTGACGCTGAAGTCAAAGTGAAACCGATGCAGGCTAATGGCCTGAATACCCACGGCGCCAGCAAGCAGGAACGTTCGCAATTAAACCAAATGCTAGAGGAAATGTTCGAAGAAGCCGATGACTGGCTCGCCGTGGAGTAAATAATCCGCTTTGCCGTTGCACTTGCTTACAAAGCGCAATTGAAATAAACAATCCATCGCTATGGCTTAATATAAGATGTGCATGTTATACGAAATTCATTATCAATCAGAGCGATGAGTTGCACATAATGAGGGACAAACCGGGCTATTTTCATCCGGTAAGTTGTTCTCCGCACCTTCGCTTTTCGCTTCACATGCGCCAATGACTTTGCGAAACTGCCATGCCACCGAGCCTAAAAAAACCCAGCGCCCAACCTAATTTCTACACCAAGCGCTTTGCGCTGATTTGTCTCGGTATTGTCTGTTGTCTGGCGCTTCTGCTCGGCCGGGTGGGCTACCTGCAATTGCTTAACCAGCCGATGCTGGAAAAAGAAGCCGATTCCCGCTCGTTGCGCTCCACGGTTATCCCTGCCGGGCGCGGCACCATTGTCGATCGTAACGGCCATCCGCTGGCGCTGAGTGTCGCTTCAAAAGATATTATCGCCGACCCGTTCCGTGTACTGGAACTGCACAGTGATCTGAACAGCCCGAAGTGGCAATATCTGGCTTCCGCGCTGAATATGCCACTCTCACAACTACAGCAAACCATCACCAGCGATCCTCAGCGCCGCTTCGTTTATCTCGGGCGCAAAATAGAAGAAGGTATCGCCGCAGATATCAGTCAGCTGCACCTTGGCGGCATCAGCAGTCAGCTGGATGACAGCCGTTACTACCCGATGAGCGAAGCCGCCGCCAATCTGGTCGGTGTCGTCGGGACGGATAATGAAGGTCTGACAGGCGTCGAAAAAGGTTTTAATGCCCTGCTACAGGGCAAACCTGGCATGCGCGAGTACCGTCAGGATCGCCATGGCAATGTGATCGGTATTCTGAAAGAAGTCGCACCGCAACAGCCGCCGACCATCAATCTGAGTATCGACAGCTTTATGCAGTACGTCTTGTACTCGCGGCTGCGCGATGGCGTTACGCTTAACCAGGCCGAATCCGGCGCGGCTGTTCTGGTGGATGTGAACACCGGTGAGATTTTAGGGATGGCGTCCTACCCTTCCTATAACCCGAATAACTATGCCGGTGTTCAGGCAAAAGACATGCGCAATGTGGCAATCAGCGACAGTTTCGAACCCGGTTCGACAGTCAAACCGCTGGTGGTAATGGCAGGTCTGAACCGGCATATGATCCGCCCGGATTCCGTTCTCGATACCCATCCGTACACCGTTAACGGCCACCTGATCCGCGATGTCGGCCATTGGCCTGCGCTGACCATCACCGGTATCTTGCAAAAATCCAGTGACATTGCAGTTTCGCATATTGCGCTGGCAATGCCGGCCAACGTTCTGGTTCAGCTGTATCAATCCTTTGGTTTAGGCAAACCGACAGATTTGGGTATCGGTGGCGAAAGCAGTGGCTATTTCCCACTCCACCGCGACCGCTGGGCCGATATCGAACGAGCGACCTTTTCCTTTGGCTACGGCCTGCGTGTAACGCCACTGCAAATCGCCCGTGAATACGCCACGATTGGGGCGGAAGGTATTTACCGTCCGCTGTCGATAACCAAAGTCACACCGCCGGTGCTCGGTACCCGCGTAATGTCGGCTGACGTGGTCAGAACAGTGATTCATATGATGGAAAGTGATGCATTACCCGGCGGCTCAGGCCTCAGCGCTGCAGTGCCGGGATACCGTCTGGCGATTAAAACCGGTACAGCGGAAAAAATGGGGAGCAGTGGCAAATACGACGGTGGTTACATTAACTACACCGCCGGTGTTGCGCCCGCGAGTAATCCGCGCGTTGCGCTGGTGGTGATGGTCAATAATCCACAAGCGGGCAAGCACTTTGGCGGGTCGGTGGCTGGCCCGATTTTTGGACATATTATGGGCGAAGTCCTCAATCATATGAACATAGCGCCGGATGCGCTGGTGCCGGAAACGCCACCAACGACGGTGATTAATGACGGGCAGAAAACCGAGTTGGTGCGTCGCCCGGCCACCGATGGTTAAGCGAACGCGATCAAAATCATTAAACATTTCTGACAGACTGGATCTCACCGAAATAAGCGGTTAACGTTCGCAGTGTTTATTGGCTGAAGAAATTGCTGGCTGACACATTGTGGAGGAAGAGCGTAGGCTCTGTAAGAAAAAGAATGAAACGGCTTCTTATCGTATTTTTGATATTTGTCGCGGTTTGTCTGGGGGTTATTGCCCTGAATATGCAGGGCAGCGGCCCGTGGTAACTGAGTTCCGTTCCCTGAAAAGGGATAAAGGGAGACATCATTTTGCCAACCGGTAAGAACTTCGTGATTTTGATTGTTCTTATTCTCGTCGGGATGGTGGTGGTGGACGATGGCATCGCCCGGTTAATCCACTGGATCCTGTTGCGTTAAAACATGGCCCGTCAGGCTGTCATTACAACAGTCCTGCCCACCGGGCCATTATTGTCCGCCGGGACGCTGAACATCTCTGAGCAACACCTGCCACGCCAACCTGACGAACTCGTGTATAATAGCGGTATTCAACCTTAATACAGACTGGTTATGGCTCAAGACATTCATATCGCTATCGTCTGCGCACTCAGCAAATGGATTGAAGGCCATCTGGGTCGTGTGATCCACCTTGAAGAACTGGCTGAGTATTCAGGCTATTCGCTCTGGCACATGCAAAAACTGTTCAAAGAATCAACCGGCATTTCTCTGGGGAAGTACATCCGGGAACGCCGTCTGGCCAGTGCTGTTTATCAACTGAGCAGCAGTGAAACGCCGATTTTTGATATCGCGATGGATTTCGGCTTCGGTTCGCAATCGCATTTCACTTACATGTTCCGCAAGCGTTTCAACATAACGCCACATGAATTCCGCCAGAACCCTGACATCAAACTCGATGTGTCTCCCCCGCTGCATCTGATCCACCAGAAATCAGCCTGAGGCTGTCAGAAACCGAAATCACTCAGGCCCGGATGTTCGTCCGGCCTGCGCCCCAAAGGCCAGTGGTACTGTCGTTCGCTTTCCTGAATCGGCAGATCATTGATGCAGGCGTGACGGGCAAACATCAGCCCCTGCTCATTGAATTCCCAGTTTTCATTGCCAAAACTGCGGAACCAGTTGCCCGAATCATCCCGCCATTCATAAGCAAAACGCACGGCGATCCGCGCCCCGTCAAACGCCCACAGCTCTTTAATCAGGCGATACTCCAGTTCTCTGGCCCATTTACGCTGCAGGAAGCTCACCACGGCGTCCTGCCCGTGCACAAACTCGCTGCGGTTACGCCAGACAGTATCCGCCGAGTAAACCTGGCTGACTCTGTGCGGATCGCGACTGTTCCAGGCATCTTCTGCCAGACGCACTTTTTCGATTGCGCTTTCGCGGGTAAATGGCGGTAACGGCGGTTTAACGGACATAAGCACCTCGGTCTGGGTAAGAAATTCACCTGAACACCATAGCGGTGTTTTACAGCATTCTCACGCCAAATTGTGCCCACAAAAAACGCGGCCCTCTCAGGCCGCGTTCCTGAAGAACGTGCTGTTTACTGCTGTTCTTTACTGTTAAAGCAACGCGCTATTCTGTGTCTGAGAAAGGCACGCTTAGAACTGATACACCAGGCCTACCGCAGTCACATCGTCGGTATTGATACCGGCGTTGTCTGTGAAGGTGCTGCTGTCGATCAGGTTAATTTTATAGTCGACATAGGCTGACATATTTTTGTTGAAGTAGTAAGTCGCACCCAGGTCAACAAATTTAACCAGATCCTGATCCTGATAGTTATTACCCAGACGGTCTGAACCTAAATCCTTACCACGGGTTTGGTTATAGGCTACGAACGGACGCAGACCAAAATCGAACTGGTAACTGGCGTAGGCTTCAAATGCCTGGGATTCGTTAGCATAACCGTAAGCTTCTGAATCGGTAGAACCGAAACGGGAAGCGTTGTAAGCCTGGGTGAACATCGCAGCCAGATAGACGTTATTGGCGTCATATTTCAGACCACCGGTGTAGCCTTCCGCTTTTTTACCGTCGCCCATGATATTTGGTGCGGAGTTTTGTTCGTCAGTACGGTCAGAGTTGAAGAACGCACCCGCTACGCTGACGCCCGCGCCAATATCGTAGCTCAGGGACATACCGTAACCGTCGCCGTTCTGTGTCAGCACATCACGGGTACCTGGTTCACCGCCACCGCTGTCGTTTTTACCCTGATATTGCAGGGCAAAATGCAGGCCATCGACCAGACCAAAGAAGTTATCGTTACGGTAAGTAGCCACGCCGTTGGTACGCTGATAAAGGAACTGGTCAGCGCCGTAAGTAGAACCATCGAACTCAGGCTGCATGTCAGTCCAGGCGGCAACGTCATACATCACGCCGTTGTTACGACCGTAGTCGAATGAACCCATGTCACCAAATTTCAGACCGGCGAAACCATAACGGGTAAATGCACGGTCACCGTCATCCGAGCTTTCAGCCTGGTTAGCCTGAACCTGATATTCCCACTGGCCGTAACCGGTCAGTTGATCAGTAATCTGAGTTTCGCCTTTGAAACCAAGGCGGATGTAGCTCTGGTCGCCGTCTGAGCCTTTGTCGTTAGAGAAGTAGTGCAAACCATCAACTAAACCGTACAGGTCCAGTTTATTACCATCTTTATTATAAACTTCTGCCGCACTTGCTGATCCTGCCACCATTAAAGCAGGGATCATGAGTGAAAGAACACGGAGTTTCATTTTTTTATCCTCGGTAGGTGTCGGACCGTGCCACTGAATGTAAAGTACACGTTTTTACTGCTTTAGATCTGCATAACGTTTTTGTTTCTGTATAAATGTTGGCCCGACATGGCAATTCTATTCTCATGATATAATTTCTTTTAATCCAGAAAGAAAATGATACGAAATTAGTG
>NZ_JAFMOS010000338.1 GCF_019049755.1 Rahnella perminowiae | reverse complement strand
TGATGATGATCTCAAAGAGGAAGTTGGACTGGATGACGATCTTTTTGCAAGTGGCATTCTAGATTCTATGGGTTTACTTGGGCTAGTATCGCACTTAGAAGATGTTTACCAGACTAATATCGATCTCAGTGAAATTGATATTGATAAAATATCAACTATCCGAAAGATTTCTCTGGAATTGGTACCAACTACTTCAGCGGAGTAGAGGATGAAAATAATTGACGGACATTGTCATTTGGCCTCCACGCGCTATATACCGCAGCAATTTTTTGAAGATGTTGCAGCCAATATAACTTGTAAAATGATAGCGTATGGAGAAAAAGTATCTTATAGCAAGATTCTGCAAATGCTACTGATGCAGCATAACGATCATTATGGTGATAGGTTAATTGTTGAGATGGATGCTGCATCCATCAGTCGCACGGTACTACTTATCCCTGATTTCTCCTCGGCCATGGCTATGCCGCTTCCGCAGCGGGAGATCTATGAAGCACATTTTCAGGTCACACAAAAATACCCGGGGCGTTTTTATGTCTTCCCTGGAGTTAACCCATTGCGGGGTCAAGTCGCGCTCGACGAGTTTGTCGAATCCATTGAAAATTTTGGTTTTCATGGACTCAAACTTTATCCTCCATGCGGCTATTCACCTTCTGATAAATGTCTCTATCCGTTCTATGACTTCTGTCAGGAAAAATCTTTACCGGTGCTGCTTCATACCGGTCCTACGGTGCAGTCTCTCAATCTCACGCTTATGCCACCTTCGTTAATTTGTGCGGCGGCCAGGGACTTTCCAGGTGTGAATTTTATTCTGGCGCATGGAGCTGTTGCCTATGTTGAAGAGGCTGTTGAACTAGCGCGAAACTGGCCAAATCTTTACATCGATACTGGCGGGATAAGTGGGGCAATTTTCCCAGGTAAATGGCAGAAACAGCTGTTATCTGTTTTACTCGCAGATATTGAAAACAAAGTGATTTTTGGGTCAGACTGGCCCGTCACGAGGATGTCCGGCGGCCTTAAAAATCTAGTCACTGGAATCACCTCCAACCCCGCGATAACACAACAAATTACGCCTACCGCGCTACAGGTATTTTTCGGTGAGAATATTACCCGACTGATTGAGGGAGGTTGATCAATGTATAAATTTTTTGAGTTAACCACAACGCAACAAAATTTTATCACTGCGGAACGAATTAACCAGAACCCTGCACTCAACCAACTGACTGTTGCAATCACATCAGATATTCCATTCGATCCTATGCGGTTGAAAAATGCGATCAATACCGTTATTAGACAGAATGGTCGTGAGTTGCGTATGCAGATCCACCATGAGGGGAAAAAATTTTACCCTACACGTGACATCTGTTTACAGCAGGGCGCTTTGTTCGTTGATCAACAAGATTTAGATCAGGCGATTGCCAGTTGGTTAATCGGAAGGTCGATAGCAGTTATGGACGAAGAGTTGATTCGCTTCACCCTACTGGAGCTATCAACTGGAGGTAACCTGCTGATAATTGAATCCAGCCATATTATATGGGATGGCATTTCAGTTGCTATTTTCCTTCAACGTACGCTGGACTGCTACCATGCCCGCTGCGAAGTATCACTGTACCATGATGACTACAATATGTTCGTGCAACAACTAGCCAGTAACAGGGACACTGATGGCTACCGCCGAAGCCTTAACTACTGGCAAAAGCTAGTCAGTGATACTCCAACAGTTGCACTTTTACCGCTTAATAAAAAACATAGCAGCAGAAAACTGAAAACTACAGGATATCGCTATCTACCAATGAGCGAGCCACTTAGTGCCTCCTTGCTGACAAATAATCATCCTCTATCTCGTTTTCTATCCGCGTTCTGTCGGTATTATCGCCAGTCGACACAGCAGGAAAATTTGCTGGTCGGTATTCCTTATGCAGGACGTAGCCATGAGCGCGATCGCCATCAAATCGGGCTGTATGAGAATACTTTACCTCTGCTGCTGACAGCAGCTATGGCGGAGAGCGGGGGGGATAAGCTAATCAGAAAACAACTGCTGACCAATAGTTTTCATCAGTTGGTGTCGCTGAACGATATAGTCAGACATCTGGGACTTAAAAGTTCTTCCTCTACACATCCCTTGTTTCAGATACTGGTTAACTATGTTGATCTCACAACTCAAGATAACACCATCACCCGATTATTTATTTCGAATAGCGCTTCATTGTTCACTCTTTCTTTTCATCTTTTAAAGATTACAGAGCAGCGATTCGCGTTGCAGATTGAGTTCGATCGCGCAGTTTATTCTGATGTTGATATTGACTTTCTTTCTAGCACTTTGTTCAGAGTGATCGCAGGTGACATGGCTTTATCGGATGTAGCAGTTGATCCTGAGCCCAGAATCAGCCTGCTCAGTGAACCGCATCTGCCAATTACGGGCAATAAGTCAGTGCTGAACTGTTTGCAGCAGATAACCGCACGGCGGCCAGATGTTATTTGCCTGCGCAGCCCGCATGGGACCTCACTCACTTTTGCGCAGCTTGAACTACGTAGTAAAGAACTTGCACGATATTTTCTAGAAAATTTCGTTTTTGCCTCCGATGAGGCGCGAATTGTCGCATGCGATTTGACCAGAACTGTCGATAGCATTGCTGTGCTGATTGCGCTGTTGCGTTGTGGCATGGCGTTTATGCCTATGGATCATAAGTTTCCTGCAGCGCGCAAACAGCAAATTCTCGATGCCAGCCACTGCCGTTTTCTGGTGACGGATAGAACTTTAGAGTGGGTGGGTGAGGATGTATTACAGAAACTGGTTATGATTAATGTTTCATTACCTTTACCGCTCAGCCTCTATAAGCTGGCTTGCGAACAACCCGTCAGCAGTCAGCAGTTGGCATATTGCCTTTATACCTCCGGTTCAACAGGGACACCTAAGGGGGTGATGCTTAGCCACGGTAATCTCACAGCCTTTATTGCATGGTCGCTGACCGCAGGTGAAGAGATCTTCCGCCGTGTACCCTTTGTCACTTCTTTTTCATTCGATCTAAGTATCTATGAAATATTTGCCACGCTTTGCAGCGGCGGATGTTTAACGGTGCTGGATAATGCTATTCAGTTGCAATATCACGATGACTATACCTTGTTGAATACGGTTCCCTCGGTGCTTGAATACCTGCTTGAACACCGGGCATTACCACATGCACTGCTGCGTGTTAATGTTGCAGGGGAAGCGCTGTCACCAAACGTGGTTAAAAAGTACTTCTTTTTCGCGACAAAGATGCCAGAGTTTTACAACCTTTATGGTCCTACGGAATTTACTACCTATGCTACGGAATACCATATTACCGGGCCGGAAGAGTCGATACCAATAGGTGTACCGATTGCTGGTAATCAGGTTGCGGTAATCAATGATGCAATGGAGCCGCTGCTGCGAGGGCAAATAGGGCAAATTGTGTTGGCTGGGGTTAACCTGGCAAGCGGCTATATGCATGCACCAGAGCTTACCACGCAGCGTTTTGTTTTCCTCACTGCGTTAAACGCTATTGCTTATCTTACAGGAGATAGTGGTTATATTGATGGTGCAGGTCGATTGCACTATATCGGGCGGCAAGACAACCAAGTGAAGATTCGTGGCCACCGGGTGGAACTAAGTGAGATTGAACTGGCGGCGGAAAACCTGGAGGGTATTGGTCGTGCAGTCGCATGCCCTGTGGAACATTCAGGCCATAAAGAGATTATCTTGTGTATAGTTACTGAAAGAGGGTTCAGCACGAAACAGCAAGTATTAGCGGCGTTACGTGAGGTTCTGCCCGGCTATATGATTCCCAACTGGATATATATCCTGGAAGCTTTCCCTTTAAATCACAATGGCAAAATTGACCGCAAAGTACTTGCCAAGCAGTCAGATCAATGGCTAGACGCGTTATTAAGGCATCATAACCAGCCTGCCGGGCCGGAAATCCCTATTCCAGTAAAGTTGGAACAGCAGTTGCTGGCAATCTGCTGCTCAGTGCTACACGATCCTTTCCTGCACAGAGATAGCGATCTTATTGCATCCGGCGCCAACTCGTTAGACATACTTCAACTGCTTGAGCGTATTGAGTCAACATTTTCCCTTCGCCTAAATTACGAAGATATTTTTACGGCGCCAGTGATCGCCGATCTGACGCTGAGCATCTTTCATCGCCTGAGGAATGAGGATGCAGTCCCTCCCGTCAAACGGGGACAGACACTATATTTTTTGCCTGGAGCTGGTACGTTAGGGGCGGTATATCAATCGTGGTTTAAGAAGCTGACGCCTGATTTCGCAGTAAAAATACTAAATTACAATCATGATTTGCCTAGCGCCACCAGTTTTGAGGCACTGGCAGATAAAACTTGGCAGCGTTTGAAAGCGGAGTGTCAAGTAGGGGAGACCATACATCTGGTTGGTCATTCCTTTGGCGGCTGCCTCGCATATGAATTAGCTCTGCGCTCTGAGCGGCAAGCTCAAATCTGCTATGTCACCATTATCGACAGCTTTCTCGACTTTATGCCAGATAATTACCGCTGGGAGAACTTTACCGGAGCTGGGGATACCCGATTAGCGTCGCTTCATGACCTGCTTGATAAGGCGATGGTGCTTCATAAGCAGTTCCGTATCATTGCAAATGACGTACCACGTAATATCAATTTACTTTACGCGCGGGGCGGTGTTGGTGGATATTTTAGTAAAGACCTACTTTTACAAAACATACGACGACTGGGGGCCGGAAGAAATATTACACTGGTAGATGGCGGACATTTTTCACTATTCAGCGATGTAGCTGGGCAGTCCATTAATAATTTAAAAAACTTCCACCGCATAGGCGATTGAACTGACATTTGCGTTTATATAGGAGCCGATGCATTGACCGGTTGAACTCACAGAACACGAAGGATGGTCAAGTGCCTCACGACACCGAAGGGGAAATTCACTGCTTCGCCAGATTTTCACGGCTTCTGAGCGGGTTGTCACCTCACCTGATGAAGAACTAGAGGCTTACCCACCGGGCAAACTGGTAACCCGCTTGGTCCTGGGTAGATGAACGATTTGACCGCCTGGGTGAAGGGAGAGGCACTGCCGATGTTACTGGATAAAGCGCAAGGCCAGCTGTTTATTGAAGGAAGTAATTAGCAATAATAGCACCTGCCCACGAGGAAAGTTCAAGTGGTCACTTGGCAATAAATGTGATGATGGAATTTTTGTGATTACTTTGTTGATAATAATAGTAGCGGCCGTCGAAAACAGTTCCGGCTGTAATATTTCTGGTGAGGGATTTCGTTAGACGTAAAGAGAATTTACCGAGTTTTTCGTTTATGTCTATTATC
>NZ_JAFMOS010000339.1 GCF_019049755.1 Rahnella perminowiae | reverse complement strand
ATCAATAACATTGGTTCGTCGATTTCCGGACAGACCGTTGCGCTGCAATCCGTGACCGGGGACATCAATAACGTCACCCAGGCGCAGCAGTGGACGGCCGCGCCGACCACCAGCAAAAGCAAAACGTCTCAGCTGACCTTCAGCCAGACCCAGACCGGCGACGTGGCCGGTATCTCGGCCACTGACGGGCTTTCGCTCACCGCCGGTCACGACATCAACAACACCGGCGCCCGGCTCACGGCGGGCAGTGACCTGCAACTGGTGGCGCTGAACGACGTTAACATCACCGGCAATGCGCTCAGCACCAGCAAAACCACGGCGAAAAGCAGCGCGCAGACCACCGACAGCCAGGCCAGCACGGTCAGCGCGGGCGGTAATTTATCGGCCAGCGCGGGACACGACCTGACCGTGGCGGGCAGCGCCGTTACCGCCAAAGGCGACGCCACGCTGGCGGCAGTCAACGACATCAACCTCAACACGATGGACCAGAGCAGCCATCAGACCAGCGGTAAAAATCAGACTGACAACAACAATGCCACCCGCACGGTGGTGAGCAGCGGCGGCGACCTGACGCTCAGCGCCGGGCGCGACCTCAACTCGCAGGCCGCGCAACTGACCGCCGACCTCAACGCCTCACTCAGCGCCGGTCGCGACGTCAACCTGAACGCGCAGCAGACCAGCACCTACAGCGAAACCCACGGCAGCAAAAGCGTGAGTATCCGTGAAAATGTCGGGCAGGAAGGGACAGCGGTGGTGAGCGGCGGGAGCACCACGATTAAAGCGGGTCAGGATGTTAATGCTAACGCAGCAAGTGTTACGGCGAAGCAGGACATTGCCGTCAATGCTGGCCGAGATGTCAATCTTGATACCGCCACAGAGAGCAGTTATGCCTACGATGAGAAGACCAGGACCAAGAAGCACCTTTTCTCGAAAACCACCACACACACAATCAGTGAAGACAGTTCCACTCACGAAAAAGGTTCGCTGCTAAGTGGCGATAATGTTGCCGTTACGGCGGGCAATAATTTACTGGTGAAAGGTTCTTCGGTGGTCGGCGATGGTGATGTGACGCTGAAGGCCGGGAACAATGTCGATATTGTCGCGGCTACAAACACGGATTCAAGCTGGCGGCTGAGCGAGACCAAAAAAAGCGGGCTGATGGGCACGGGTGGCCTTGGCGTGACGATTGGGTCATCACAGACACGCCATGAACTGAAAGAGCAGGGAACAACGCAAAGTCAGAGTGTGAGTACCGTGGGAAGCACCGCTGGCAATCTGAGTATCACCTCAGGGAGACAAGCGCATATTGGTGGCGCAGACCTTGTAGCGGCTAAAGATATGTCGATAACTGGCGACAGCGTCGTTATTGATCCCGGACACGATAAACGCAGCAGTGATGAAAAATTTGAACAGAAATCAACAGGACTTACGCTTGCACTTTCCGGTGCTGTTGCTGATGCGGTGAATTCTGCTATTGCCGCAACACAGAGTGCAAAACATGAAAGTGATGGCCGTCTGGCCGCATTGCAGGCGACCAAAGCAGCACTTTCCGGTGCTCAGGCCATGCTCGCGAAACAGCAGGCTAATGTCAGTGCAGATCCGAATAACGGCGTAGGTATCAGCATTTCGCTAACGTCGCAGCAGTCAAAATCATCGCAACATCAGCAAAGTGATACCGTCAATGGCTCCACGTTGAATGCGGGGAATAATTTATCGATTACTGCGACAGGTAAAGGTTACGACTTACACAGTGGTGATATTGCTATTGGCGGCAGTCAGCTAAAAGCGGGCGGTAATACGTCTCTGAATGCAGCTAATGATATCTTGCTGACCGGCGCGGCAAATACCCAGGAAAGTACGGGCAAAAATAGCAGCAGCGGCGGCGGTGTTGGCCTGAGTTTCGGAGTAGGCAGCGGGAGTGCCGGACTGAGCATATTTGCCAGCGTTAATGGGGCAAAAGGCAATGATAAAGGTAATGGCACCCGTTGGTCGGAAACCACGCTCGACAGCGGTGGCAATGTAACGCTTAACAGCGGACGTGATACCACTTTGTCAGGCGCGCAGGTGAACGGCAATAAAGTCGTGGTTGATGCTGGCCGCGACCTGACCATCACCAGCCAGCAGGACAGTGATGACTATAAATCGAAGCAAACCAGCTTCGGTGTAGGCGGCAGTTTCACCATTGGTTCCATGAGCGGTTCCGGCTATATCAATCTCAGCCAGGACAAAATGAACAGCACCTACGACAGTGTTGTCGAGCAAAGTGGTATTTATGCGGGCAGGGGCGGGTTTGATATCCATGTGGGCAGCCATACCCAACTGAACGGTGGTGTGATTGCCAGTCAGGGAACGGCGGACAAAAACCTGCTGGATACCGGTACGCTCGGTTTCAGTGATATCGGCAACGAAGCAGATTATAAGGTCAGCCACAGCGGCATCAGTCTGAGCGGTGGCAATGGTGCCAGCATGGTGGGCAACGCCATGTCGAATGTTGGTAACCTGCTGGCCGGGCTGAACGGTAAAGGCCATGCGGATGGCACCACCCAGTCTGCGGTGGCAGAGGGAACCATTATCGTTCGTGATACCGCTAATCAGCAGCAAAGCGTGGCCGATTTAAGCCGTGACACAGACCATGCAAATGGCAGTATCAGTCCGATTTTTGATAAAGAAAAAGAGCAGAAGCGCCTGCAGGCGAGCCAGCTGGTGGGGGAGATTGCGGGTCAGATGACCGATATCGTCAATACTTATGGCGATATCCAGGCGTTGAAGAATCTGGGCGGTGTGCCTGAAGGGATGTCTGCCAATGACAGAGAAAGTTATCTCAAAACTCTGCGAAACAGTGATGCTTATCAGGCCGAAATTAGAAATTACGGTATTGGCAGCAATAACCAGATGGTGGTACAGGCACTCAGTGGCGTATTGCAGGGGATTGTCAGCGGCAACATCAGTGGAGCAATCGCAGGGGGAATAAGCCCGCTGATTGCCCGGGAAATCAAAAGTCACACGCTGAATGAAGACGGCACGCCCAACGTTGCGGCTAATGCGATGGCCCATGCCGTCTGGGGCGCTGTAGCAGCGCAAATGTCCGGAGGCAATGCAGCAGCGGGTGCTGCCGGCGCGTTCAGTGGTGAACTTGCCGCGCGTTATATAGCGAAATATTATTACCATGCGACCACTCAGGCGGATATAGATAAACTTTCGCAGAGCGACCGGCAGGAAATCAGCTTACTGAGTACGCTGGCGGCGGGTGTTGCCGGAGCAACAGCGGGCAATAACCTGTCTTCTGCGACGACGGGGGCGCAAGCGGGGAAGAATGCGGTTGAGAATAATGCGCTGGCATTAGGCAGCACTGCATCTGCACTGAATGCAGCAATCTCTGGTGCAATTGGAAATGGAAGCCAGCAACAACAGGATAATAAAGAAGATCAAGGTGCGGGATATACTTGTGAAGGTACCCGTGAACAGTGCGCCGTTCGCGATCCTAACCGTGGACCGGGAAGAGTATTAAATGATGATGGTTCAGATCCTGAAAATCAGCCAAATTTAGGCAAGGATCTGACGGATGCAGAGAAGGCCGAACTGGGTGGAGCGGGTTCTGGCACACCAGATGGTTGGGGGCCGGAGGATGAGGAAAATGCGCGGAATCAAGAATCTACTAGTTCGGGTAGTGGTAAGAGTGCCGAAACAATTGGTCGCGATATTGCTGATGGTCATGCTTTTGAAAAACACGTTCTTGAGCAAAATGAGTACGCTGATTTAGGGATAAAGACAAAAGAACAATTTGCTCAACATATTGAAAATGTGGTCAGGAATCCAACATCGACAAAAGAGCTAAGCAATGGCAGATCTGCGTACTGGGATCAATCGAGTGGTACTGTTGTAATTCGTAATCCAAAAGCAGCAGATGGTGGCACAGCGTTTAGGCCAACAAATGGACGTGCGTATTTTGATAATCTGAGGTAATTCATGGAATTATTAGCAGTGATTAGGCAACAAGCAGACTTAAGACTTACAGAGGATGAGCTATTAATATTAAATTCGGCACTCAACGAGATCTGTAACGGTATATCTGTATCAGAGTTTGATACCAGAATCGGAGCAACGCGAGACGATGTAACATTGTTGCTTGAGAAAATAGGTCAGACTTTGGATGTAATAGCTACTTTAACGTGAAAGTAAAAATCCCGACGAAGTCGCCGGGATTTTTTTATCTGTCACTCAGCAGCCCGGATCACCAGTTGTCAGCTTCTTAGCGCGGTGTGGCGCACAGCTTCGCTCTGCTGCGGGCTTCAGTAACCTTCTTCAGCATCGCAGTCGCCGCCGTCCGCTTCAGCCCCATCATTAATCCTCAGCAAACACCTCAACCGGGGCTGTGACAGCCTATATTCAGGGTGGCTCAGTGACGGGCGGCGGGTGTTGCCGGAGCAACAGCGGGCAATAACCTGTCTTCTGCGACGACAGGGGCGCAGGCGGGGAAGAATGCGGTTGAGAATAATGCACTGGCATTAGGCAGCACTGCATCTGCACTGAATGCAGCAATCTCTGGTGCAATTGGAAATGGAAGCCAGCAACAACAGGATAATAAAGAAGATCAAGGTGCGGGATATACTTGTGAAGGTACCCGTGAACAGTGCGCCGTTCGCGATCCTAACCGTGGACCGGGAAGAGTATTAAATGATGATGGTTCAGATCCTGAAAATCAGCCAAATTTAGGCAATAATCTGACGGATGCAGAGAAGGCCGAACTGGGTGGAGCGGGTTCTGGCACAGCAGATGGTTGGGGACCGGAGGATGAGGAAAATGCAAGGAATAGCGAGTCTCAACCAAATAGATCTGATGCCAATAATATTTCGTCCCTGCCTGTTGAAGAACAAATAGGTATATTGAGAGATGCAGCAAGTGGCAAAAAAGGTAACTTTGGTCTGGGGCAAGCCACGGCTAAAGATGCTAACACATTAGGGGAAGCATGGGTTGGCCCAGGATATAGAGTTTCTAGTGATGGTACATCATGGGTCAGTTCTGATGGATTGAGGGTTTATCGTCCACCTACGTCTAAACCAAATAGTTCGCAAGCAACAACCGGAGTTCAGGCTAATTTTGAACAAAAATTGACGCCAACAGGAAGACCTATTAGTAACGGGCATCTGGATATAACTAAATGAATATTGATTTAAAAGGGCTACGATCATTGGAGCTTGAAGATGGCTTAATAAATTATTGGCCAACTGATCCTTCAAACTTTAGTTGTTGGATCCGGGCAATGATTGGGCCTAATGATCAAGATGGTGCAGAGTGTTTCGACATGCTGGTATGTACACCGATCTGGCTTCAAGGTGAGTTAGCAACGAATAAAGTTCTGTCAGGTAGAGGAATGATCATTGTCGAAAAGTATAATTA
>NZ_JAFMOS010000340.1 GCF_019049755.1 Rahnella perminowiae | reverse complement strand
AAATACGGTTGAGTGAATTATTTGATTATAAAAGCCGCTTTCAAAAGTGGCTTTTTAGAATCTACTAAAAACTGCGTGAAGTGTTGATAAAAAAACCCACACCCACCTTTCGGCGAATGCGGGTTTCAGTCATCTCTGTATGTTAAATCACATTACATCTGGATCAGATGTTTGATTTTCACGTCCGGATTGGTATCGGCAGCGTAATCAACACCGTTCAGGCCAAAGCCGAACAGACGCATGAACTCGCTTTTATAACCCGCAAAATCAGTCAGTTCAGCGATGTTGTCGTTAGTGACTTCATTCCACAGTTTACCGACTTCTTCCTGCACTTCCGGCGCGATCTCTTTGAGGTCAGCGCGCAGACGCCCTTCGTTATCGACCAGCGGCTCAGCGCCGTACAGGCTGTCTTTGTACAGACCGTAAACCTGCTCGATACATCCTTCGTGGGTGCCCTTTTCTTTCATCACTTTGAACAGCAGTGAAAGGTACAGCGGCATCACCGGAATAGCAGAACTCGCCTGCGTCACAACGGCTTTCAGTACGGAAACGCGTGCATCACCGCCCTGTTCTGCCAGTGTGCTGCGGATATCCAGAACACGTTTGTCCAGATCCTTCTTCGCTTCACCGATAGAACCGTTCCAGTAAATATCCTGCGTCACTTCTTCACCCAGGTAGGTGAATGCCGTGGTTTTCGCGCCTTCAGCCAGCACACCGGCAGCTTTCAGGTCGTCGATCCACATCTGCCAGTCTTCGCCCCCCATCACTGCCACGGTGCCCGCGATTTCTTCCGGGGTTGCCGGTTCCAGCGTGGTTTCGTTGATGGTTTCTTTGTCGGTATTGATGCCGCGAATAGTGACTTGTTTACCGATTGGTTTCAGGGTGGAGTTGAACACTTCACCGGTTTTAGGATGGGTGCGGCGCGGTGCAGCCAGGCTGTAAACCACCAGATCAACCTGACCCAAATCTTGTTTGATCAGCTCAATAGTCTTTTGCTTCACTTCATCGGAGAACGCATCGCCGTTGATGCTTTTTGCGTACAGGCCTTTCGCATCGGCAAATTCTTCGAATGCGGCTGAGTTGTACCAGCCTGCAGTGGCGGTTTTAGACTCATCGCCCGGACGTTCGAAGAAGATGCCCAGCGTGGAAGCGTCAGAACCGAAAGCAGCAGAGATGCGGGCAGCGAGGCCGTAACCGGTCGAAGCGCCGATCACCAGGACTTTTTTAGGACCGCCTGCGATTTTACCTTGTGCGGTAACATAGTCGATTTGTTCTTTAACGTTCGCCTTGCAACCTTCCGGATGGGCAGTAACACAGATAAAGCCACGAATGCGTGGTTTGATAATCATATAGACCTCATTGCAACTGTCTCAGTAAATTGGCCGATAGAATATAGGTTTGCGCCGTTTCAGGCAAAACCTGACGCTTTATCGCCGCGTAAACAGACTTCTCTGACCCGTGAATGGGGGTCGTTTGCTCAGAAAGCGGAAAAAACAGACAAAAAATTGCTCTGCTGAGTGTAATTCAGTTGTGACCGCGTGCCTGCGGCAGGTTACCTATTTTCTGAAAATTCAGCACCAGAAGCCTTGTTTCCCCTTCATTTCTCCCGTCTCCTTTCAAAATCCGGATTATGCGTTAGATTTATAACGTGTGATCTGAATCACACAAAAACCATAATAAAGTCATGATTAGGGAGCATCTGTGAGTAAGAAAATAAACAGTGGCGGTCAGGATGAGGCGGCGAAAGCCCCGCAACCGACTGAACCGCTGGTAAAAGTCATTGCCTTTATAGCCACCCTGGGTGGCTTACTTTTTGGCTACGATACCGGGGTTATTGCCGGTGCTTTGCTGTTCATGAAGCACGATCTGCATCTGACATCCTTAACAACCGGGATGGTCACCAGTTTTCTGATACTGGGCTCAGCCGTAGGTGCAGTGTGCGCGGGTCGCGTGGCCGACCGTTTCGGGCGTAAAAAAGTCATTCTGGTAATGGCGCTGATCTTTATGGCCGGTTCGCTCGGCTGTGCTACGGCACCCAACGTCGTGATAATGATTATCTGCCGGTTTATTCTGGGTCTGGCGGTCGGTGGCGCGGCAGCGATTGTACCGATATATATTGCGGAAATCGTGCCCTCTCATCGCCGCTGGCAGTTCGTGACGTTACAGGAACTGATGATTGTTTCCGGTCAGCTGATTGCGTACACCAGTAACGCGGCCATCAACGAAGTGTGGGGTGGCGAAACCACCTGGCGCTGGATGCTGGGTGTCGCCTGCGTTCCGGCTGTCGTGTTATGGGTCGGGATGCTTTTCCTGCCTGATACACCACGCTGGTATGCCATGCACGGCCGCTATCGCGAAGCGCGTGACGTGCTGGAACGTACCCGCAAAGCCAGTAAAGTGGAGAAAGAACTAAGCGAAATCCGCAGTTCCATGAGCTCCAGAAGCGAGAAACATTCCCGCCGTCAGAAAACCATCTCTGTCTGGATGAAACGCCTGGTCTTTCTGGGAATTGGTATTGCCATGCTGCAGCAGCTTTCCGGCGTCAACACCATCATGTTCTATGCGCCAACGATGTTACAGGCCACCGGACTGAGCACCAATGCCTCCCTGCTCGCCACCATCGCTAACGGTGTGATCTCAGTACTGATGACGTTTGTCGGCATTATGTTACTGAGCCGCTTTGGTCGTCGTCCGCTGTTACTGACCGGGCAAATTGGCTGTACCTGTACGTTGCTGGCAATAGGGCTGATCACCTGGCTGATGCCGGAAACGGTGAACGGGCATCCGGATACCGTGCGCAGTTATCTGGTCTTAGGCGGCATGCTGGTTTTCCTATGCTTCCAGCAAGGTGCGCTATCGCCTGTCACCTGGCTGTTGTTATCGGAAATTTTTCCGATGCGCATCCGCGGCATGGCAAATGGCGTATCGGTATTTGCCATGCAAATGACCAATTTCTCCATCGCCTTTATGTTCCCGATTATGCTGGAATCTATCGGGCTGACGATGTCATTCTTCTGCTTTGCCGCCATCGGCGTCGCAGGCGGGATATTTGCCATTATTTTTGCGCCGGAAACGCAGGGCAAAACGTTAGAGCAGATTGAAAAACACTTTAAAAAGCACTTACAGGATGATCCAGCTCCGCAGGAAGCGGGAAGTTAAGTTTGTGATGTTAATCCCTGTCCGGCCGGCATGTTACCTGGCCGGACAGGGGCGCCAAAGGTCAGAGAAGCCTCCCCTGCCCCTATATTTGATGCACCCTATTGTATGATCGTTTCTGCAGCCTGTTCCCTGTCCGGGGTATAGGCACTTTGTTGTTATGCTTAAAGATAATCACCTGCCGCAACGTGAAGAACATTAATACCAGACGGTAGTGGCGCAACAGGTTTTATATCAGTGTTCTCAGTCAGCCAGCACCCGGGACAAAATGGCCAGCGCCTTTTTGAACTGCATATCAGGTATGGTCAGCGGATAGAGGAAACGGATCACATTACCGTTCACACCACAGCTGAGCATCAGCAATCCTGCGTCCAGTGCTTTATGCAAATACTGTCTTGTCAGTTCAGCCGATGGCTTGCCGGTGACCGGATCGTTAAATTCAGCCGCCACCATTGACCCCTGACCACGGACATCCACCAACGCTGCGCAACCCGCTTTGGCTCTCTTCAGCACTTCGGTGAGCTCAGCGCCCAGACGGTTAGCACGCTGGCACAGTTTTTCTTCTTCAATGATATCCAGGACTGCTAGCGCAGAAGCTACAGCCAGTGGATTCCCCGCATAAGTGCCACCAAGTCCCCCCGGTTCCGGCGCGTCCATCAGTGCGGCGCGCCCCGTTACACCCGAGATGGGCAAACCACCGCCAAGACTTTTCGCGATGGTGACGATGTCCGGTTTGGCATCCGGATAATATTCTGAGGCGAACATTTTGCCGGTGCGGGCAAACCCGCTTTGCACTTCATCCGCAATCATCACGATGCCGTGACGGTCACAGATTTCGCGGAGACCTTTCACAAACTCTTCCGGTGCGATATTGAAACCGCCCTCACCTTGTACCGGTTCATACAAGATCGCGGCAATCTGCTGCGGCGCGATATCGCTGCGGAAAATGCGCTCAATACTTTCAAGTGCCATTTCAGTGGTAACCCCCTGAACGGCGTTTGGATATTGGGCATGGAAGACCGAAGCAGGGAACGGCCCGAAGCCCGCTTTGTAGGGTATCACTTTGCCGGTCAGTGCCAGAGTCAGCAGCGTGCGACCATGAAATGCACCGGAGAAAGTAATGATACCGGGACGGCCGGTGGCGGAACGGGCAATTTTCACCGCGTTTTCGACGGCTTCCGCGCCGGTACTGAAGAATGTCGTTTTCGCTTTGCCGCTTACCGGTGAAATTGTATTGATGCGTTCAGCCAGTTTCACAAAACTGGCGTAAGGCACAATCTGGTAGGCTGTGTGTGTGAACAGGTCAAGCTGGTTACGGATGGCTTCTACGATTTTCGGGTGACGATGCCCCGTGTTCAGTACCGCGATCCCGGCGGTGAAATCGATGTATTCACGCCCGTGCTCATCCCATAATGTGGCGTTTTCCGCCTTCGCCGCATAGAAATCACACATTACACCGACACCCCGTGGTGTCGCTTCTTGACGGCGTTTTTCCAGTTCACTGTGATTCATCTTTTGCTCCTGCCTGCAGGTTGATGATTTTTAGATTGCCGGTTACACGTTGAACAACTTGTCTGAATAGCAACCTGTTCTTGTTTTTTATCCCATCAGCGGCCCTATAATCCAGAACCCGTTCTATTTATTTTGAGGTTCCACTTTTGCGCTCATTGCTTTCTGGCCTCATTATGCAGCGTCTCACTGAGTTTTCTGGTGCCTGGTCCGGCACACTGAGCAAAAAGGTTTATCAGGTATGACAACAGGCTATATTTTTGATGACAGTATTTCAGCCAGCAACGTTTACCGTCCTCAAGAGACCTTGTCATAGGGCTGGATTAGCCGCCCGGTCCGGTGATGCACCTCGCGGCCTGAATATTTCAGGGTGCCAGATATTGCGATACATTAATCACTGAATCTTAAAATCCTGTAATCACTGAATCACTGAATCACTGAATCACTGAATCACTGAATCACTGAATGGTGGGTTCTCAGAATCCTATTATCATAGAATCTCGAAATCCCCCTCCTCCATGCATGCATCCTTTCCCTGTATAATCTTATAATCCTGAAATCATATAATCCTTGAATTCTGTAAGCTATCATTCTCGCAATAGTGTAATCCTGGCCAACTCCAATCTTATAATCCTGTGATACTTATAACGCATTAGTGTAACCTCGGGATTCAAGAATCCTGCTAGTCTCAGGATACTATCCTGTAATCCCAGCACTGCTCGTACCGGCTGTTGCAATCCCATCACTC
>NZ_JAFMOS010000341.1 GCF_019049755.1 Rahnella perminowiae | reverse complement strand
ATTCTACGGAAGGGATGTAATAATACAACAGAGAAGGGACGTATGAATTTAATTTGTTAATTAAATGAAAAGAAGTGAATCCCACCTTCCGCAATGCCATTTAATAATAAGGCGATACTGCAAAAGATGGGACAGATGTGTTTATGACTTAATTTCAGTCACGAAGTTTTCACGGCTGCGGCGAACTTTCTTCAGGTTCACCAGCCAGTCACCTTCATGGGCGCGATAGCCCAGCGGCAGGATCACGACACTGCGCAGGTTTTTGTCTTTCAGGCCGAGGATTTCATCCACGGCAATAGGATCAAACCCTTCCATCGGCGTCGCATCAACTTCTTCAAACGCGGCGGCAATCAACGCGGCGCCTAAACCAATGTAGGCCTGACGCGCGGCGGCCTGATAATTGGCTTCGGTACCGCGTTCAGCAACGATAGCCAAGAGCTTCTGGCGGTAGCTTTCCCAGCCTTCGTTTTTAAAACCACGGACTTCATTGGTCAGGTCAAACATCATGTTCACGCGTTCAGGTGTGATGTCATCCCATGCCGCGAATACCAGCAGGTGAGAACAGTCAGTAACCTGTGCCTGATCCCAGGAAACGGTGCGGATTTTTGCACGAATATCAGGATTGGTGATCACTAACAGTTCGAAGGGTTGCAGGCCGCTTGAGGTCGGTGCCAGACGCACGGCCTCAATAATATTTTCAATCTTTTCGGCCGGTACCGTTTTGGTCGCATCAAACTTCTTGGTGGCGTAACGCCAGGCCAGTTTTTCGTTTAAGGTCGTCATCTTTTTTTCCTGAAGGATAAATTTGGAAGCGGGGCGTTGCCTGTGACAATTATCCCCGAAATAGCCGCCCGATAATCGCATGAACCGGATCCGGGGTTTTATGCTTTTGAGCCCTCAGAAAGCGCGTGGCCCGCGAAATTTGCAGGGTTTTGCCTGCGGATCGGGTGACAGCAACGATCACCCGCCGGAGGCCGAACCGGGAGGCAATACAGGAAACACTGAAACAGGTAATATGCAGTATTAGTTTTCTGGATATCATTATAATCCCTCATCACCCAAACGTATGTTTCGTAGCGGATTGCAGCCGCGTCTGAAACCTGAAGTAAGAAGAGGCAGTGCAGTAAACTGCCGGGAATTTATGATGAAACAGTCAAGGCGACCACGATGCAGACAAAGCGGATCCTGATTATTGAAGATGATGCCGATGCGGCAGATGTTCTCGATGCTTATTTAAAACGTGAAGGGTATGACGTGCAAATTGCCGGTGACGGCCTTTCCGGGCTGGAGCACGCGCTGCGCTGGAAGCCGGATCTCATTCTGCTGGATGTGATGCTGCCGGGAATGCGTGGCACCGATGTTCTGGCATCGCTGCGGCGTGAAAGCAGCACGCCGGTGATCATGGTGACAGCGATGGGTGACATGCCCGATAAAATTGGCGCGCTGCGTTTCGGTGCAGATGATTACGTGGTCAAACCTTATAATCCGGGGGAAGTGGTGGCCCGGGTGCAGGCAGTGCTGCGCCGTGTTGCAGCAGAGGAAAACAGCACCCCCGCTGTGTTGCGCTGGCAGGGGCTCGACGTGGATGTCGAGGCGTTGACGGCGGCGGTTCGCTCAACCTCGGGCGAATCGCATTATCTTGATTTAACACCAACAGAATTTGGCGTTCTGAGCACACTGATGCGGGCACCGACACGCCCGTTCTCACGTCAGTATTTACTGGAACATTGTCTGCCGGAAAGCGAGGCGCTGGAAAGGGTGGTTGATACGCATGTCTATAACCTGCGCAAAAAACTCGAGTCTGCAGGTATCGTTAACGTGTTAGTCAACGTGCGTGGCGTCGGTTACCGGTTCAGACAACCATGAATCCGTCAAATTATCAGTCCTTGTGGCGCTGGATTTGTGTGCGGGTCCTGACGCTGGCCATCGGCAGTGTGGTCGTGATCGCGTTGTGCATGTGGCTGCGTTTTGCCATTCAGAATCTCTGGGTATTGCACCATATGTCTCCCGCGCTCAGGGCAGAATTCTACCTGCTGCGGGACAATCCGGATCTTAACCTCACGCGCTTTCATGAGATTGTCGATCAGGGCTGGGGGGCGCGGTACTCCGATCCTTCCATCGCTTCGGCCGACTGGCTTATGGTTGGCATCCTGGTATTAGTGGTGACGCCGTTTATCGCTATTTTGGGATTAAAAGCCGCGCGTCCGCTTTCGTCGCAATTTAGCCGTCTGGCGCAAGTGGCGCGTGCGGTCACGCAGGGGGATTTCAATACGCGGGCTGAGCCGGTGAAAAATGCCCCGGCGGAGCTGATACAGTTCACCGATGATTTTAACGCCATGATGCTGCAACTTTCACGCTATGAGCGGGAGTTGCGGGCCTCCCATGTGGCGATGGCGCATGAACTGCGATCGCCGCTCACGGCGGCGGTCGGGCGTTTACAGGGCATGCTGGACGGTGTGTTCCGCCCGGAGCCGCAGCAGTTGCAGATGGTGATGACACAGCTTTTGCATCTGAACCGTCTGATCGACGAACTGCATTTGCTGTCGCTGGCGGATGCCGGTCAGCTGAACCTCAGTAAGACAGAGCTGGATCTGGCAGAACTGCTGCGCGAGCGGATTACATGGCTGAAACCTCAGTCGGCGAAAGCCGGTTTTGATATCACCCTGACGCCGGGTGCCCCGTGCCGTTATATCGGTGATCCGTTCCGGCTCGGGCAGGTATTTACCATTCTGATGGAGAATGCATTGCGTTATGCGCTGGAAGGACAGCGTCTGGACATCGCGATCGCCCCCCGCAATGGCGGTTATGAGATAACGTTTCAGGATAAGGGGCCGGGTGTGGATGACAGTTTTCTGCCTGTTATGTTTGAACGCTTCAGCCGGGCAGAATCTTCTCGTGCAAGGCATTCCGGGGGTAGCGGATTAGGTTTATCCATCGCCCGTGCGATTTGTGAAGCTCATAGCGGGCAGATCCGTGCAGCGAAGAAAACGCAGGGCGGGCTGAAGATCACGGTCATCTTACCGCCGCCGGAAAACAGCCAATAAAAACTCCGCACTGCAAAAAAAGGGGATGCTGTGTGCATCCCCTTTTTTATATCGGTTTTTTACATCAGGATCAGAAGTCGTACGTCATTGAGACTTTGAGCGAACGCGGTTCTCCCTGATAGATATAGGTTCCGGTGCTGTCGATATTTGACCAGTATTTTTCGTTGGTCACGTTATCAACACCCGCACGCCAGACCATATCATTCTGGTTAATTTTGGTCCGGTAGCGCACGCCAAGATCCAGAACAGTATAAGCGTCAATTTTCTTCGTATTAGCCGAGTCTGCCCACTGGGAGCCGGAATGATTCACCAGCGCGGTGGCCGTCAGACCGTCAACCGGTTTAATGTCATATTCCGCCCCCAGAACCAGGTTGTAACGCGGCACGCCAATCGCATCTTTACCGTTGTAGGTATTGTCTTCTGTTTTGGTCATTTCCGGATCAATCCAGGTGGCGCTGCCGTTCAGACGCAGGCCCAGCACCGGCTCGCCAAAGACGTTCAGTTCTGCACCCCGGTTACGTTGTTCACCGTCCATGCCGTAGAAATCCTGACTGTTGAGGATGCCTGAAGGTTTTTTGATTTCAAATAACGCAAACGAACCGCCAACACGCCCGAAGTCCGCTTTTACCCCCACTTCGTTTTGTTTTGAATGCGCAATGCCGGTGGTTGTACCGTAGTTTTTCGCTGTGTCCGGTGCCACATCACCGGGTTGTAAAGATTCGGTGTGGTTGGCGTACAGGGAAATAACCTGCCACGGTTTGTACACAACGCCGTACGTCGGCATCCAGCGGCTGTCGCTGTAACGTGATGACACGTCTTCAGCGCCGGTCGCATTCTTGTAATTACGTACGATCACTTTCTGATGACGGGCACCGACGGTGAACAGTACGGTGTCATCCAGAATGCCCAGCGTGTCGGCTAACAGATAGCCCTGAGTCCGGTTACGCCCGGTGGTCAGCGGGTCGTCATAATGACCGCCAGACAGATTAGGTGTCGGGTTCGGGACATTCGTGGTGTGATAAATATTGGTGTTTTCGGCATTGGCACCGTAAGCCATACGCCACGCGGTATTATTGCGTGAAGTCAGGGCGGAATAACCGAAATTGACCTTGTGGGTAATAAATGCGGTATCGAAATTGCCGCGAATGCCGGCCATTCCGCTGAAGTTATTGATGATGCGGTTGGTATCCAGACGGCCTATTGTTGCCGTTCCGTCAGCCTCTTTCAGCGCAGGGGAGGCATAGTCGCCGGTTTCATGCGAATGTTGTGCGCCCACGCCGCCATACACTGTCCAGTCATCAGTCACATCATATTCCGCTTTGGCCATACCAAATTCGGACTCAATATTGCTGTATATCCAGTCCTGACTGTAATTGTGACTGTTGGATGGCACTTTCGGGATGAAATCCACACCACTGATATTTACGCCAAGACGGGCGTCGTGGAAGGTTTTCTTTTGATAGCCCATGTCCACCGAGGTACGAAGGCGGTCACCGCGATAATCAAGGCCCAGCGAGGCTGCGGTGGTGCGTTTTTTCTCACCATCAATACCGGTTTCACCTTCGCGGTTAACGGCATTGAAACGGATACCGAACTGATTGTCATCACCAAAACGACGGCCCAGATCCAGCGTGCCGCCGACCTGCGAGGAAGAGGTATAATCCACACCCACGCGGGTCAGCGGCGCGTCATCCGCATGTTTTGGCTCAAGGTTAATCATGCCGCCAACGCCGCTTGTCGCCGCGCCGTTCAGTAATCCGTTCGCACCCTTGAAGATTTCCACCCGGTCAATTAATGACGTATCAATTACCTGACGGGGAACCACGCCGGGTAATCCGCCATACGTCATGTCATCACCATCGAGTTCGAAGCCACGGATACGGTAGGTTTCCGCGAAGTTGCCATACCCCTGAACGTTCTGAACACCGGCATCATTGCGCACGACGTCAGCAATGGTTCTGGCTTGCTGATCCTGCATCAATTTTGAGGTGAAGCCGATGATGTTAAACGGCACATCCATCGCATTCTGTTCGCCAAGCATACCAAGACGGCCACCATGTGCCACCTGGCCATCCAGATAGGCCGGAACCAGCTGATTACCGCCGGGCCGGAATTCATTATCCGGCGTACTGACGATGGTCATCGTATCGCCCGCCGCAGCTGTTGAACCGGTCGCCGGAGCAGGGGCTGTGGCCGCGAGTGCAGGCGTGCAGCTGACGCTGACAAACAGGGCCAGCAGGGTCGGTGTAAACCCCGCAGGTGAAATTTTTTCGCGCATAGTGTAACCCTAATGTAAAAAGGACTGAGAATCATTATTATTTGAATTTGCGATTATGCGTATGGCGCTTTGGGATGCAAGAAAAATCTCAGGGGCAAATGTTTTCGGGAGAGCGGGCGGAGAC
>NZ_JAFMOS010000342.1 GCF_019049755.1 Rahnella perminowiae | reverse complement strand
TCCTGTTTCACCGCCAAAAAACTCCAGGCTAATATCATTCTCATCCAGATGAGTTACCATCGGAAAGAAATCCGTTTTTATATGAAGATCTCCCCTGGATTCCTTCGCTTTACCGGTTCCATACCCATCGCTAAATCCATAATCATCAAAATCGAAGATATAATTAGTAGCGAAAACCTCTTTTCCTTTAACGAGAGGATTTTCATCAGCGATCTTAAAACTGACTTTAATGGAATTAAGCTGCCACTGGCATTTCCCGCCACCATCAATGGCAATCCGTTGCTGCCTGATATCGCTGTTTGCAATCGGGCTAAATGCCTGCATGAAACCGTTATATCCGCGAATTTCATAGGCTTCATTACTCGAGTTATAGCTTTTAGTCTTGCACCGTTCTGAACGATAAAGCATTTGCAATGGCAACAGTGTAATGCCCTCAGGAACCCGGACGGCTATGGTCACGCGCCGTGCATTTTCCGGCGGTGAAAGCGTCTGATCTGTTTTGCCATAGCATGCGGAAAGCAAAAATACTGTCGGCAGCAACAGGCCTTTTTTATTTAGAGAATTCAATTACTTCCTCCGTAACTGCAGCAAAACGGATCAGGGAATTTTTGCCCACATCTTCTGACCGGGTGCGGGTTAGCGCCACCGGCAACATATCCTGAAGCGCTATAAATTCCCGGTTTCGCTGGATTTCATCCTGGTTGGCACTGCCTTTGGCCGTTGCTTCAATCTCCTGCCTGAACTCAGCCCGCTTCTCCTTCCGGTTCATCTCAAGATCGGGATTTGCCAGCTCAAGCACCTGATTATGGATATAAGGCAGGTAACGGTGTGCCATAGAATGGCTGGAAGGGTTGCTGAAAAGCCCGTCCAGTTCGGGATTAGTATTCCGGGGGAAGGTTTTTCTCAGGTTAACAGTATCCAGACACCCGATAAACTTCGCCTGGTGCTCGCCCGTTGCATTAAGGCATTCTTCATTCATTGATGGCACCAGAAAGAGTTTAACCGACTGCTTAATACAGGTGTTCACCACGCCGGGTACCGGATTATCGCTGCCTCCGCCGCCTATCCACGGCACATTCTGATGACGGGATTGCATCACGCACTGCTGAGCCTGGAAAAATATCACCGTATTGCCGTGATGCCAGTAAGGATCTTTTTTATCGGAAATTCCTGCCGACTGAAAAGCCAGGTCGCGAACAGCCACTCCCAACCCGGCTACCGTTGTTAACGACCAGTCAAAGCCGAGTTTGTCGCCCAGTGGTCCCCATTTCTCATAGAAGATATTGTCTACATCGGCATCGGGAGGAATTTGGGTGACTGAGTCATTATCATTGATGTGGCGGTAATGCGTCATTGAATTCAGGCTTAGAACCGCCGAACGGGTGAAGGTGCGCGGCATACCGTAAGTGTAAAGCATCGGATGGCTGTTCTTCATCTCGGCAGCATAGGTTAAGGCCAGCGCACCGCCCAGACTGTGACCACAGACAAATAGCATTTTCTTTCCGTTCGTCAGGGATTCACTCACAATATCCAATTTGTCTTTAAACTTCTGTTTTGCCAACATGTAAGCCTTCAGAAAACCGCCGTGAATATTACCCACGCCACCAAGCTCGGGAAGGCATTTTTTGGGCGCAAAGGAGATATCTGTCAAAGCGTTAAGCAGACTGTCCGTACCGCACCATGCAACGATAATGTGAGTATCACACTCAACTGTAAATAGCCTGGTGTCACCCTCGGGATTTACCCCCTCACCCGTATTCAGATACACAGGTGCAAGATAACGTTCCCGGAAGGGTACATCCACGGCCAGTGTGTGGTAATAAGATGGGAACTCGGCAAATTGCGGGATTGCAGACAGATCCTGACATTTATTCCGGAAGAAATAATCGATGGTATTGTTTTTCGCTTCAGCCGAATAGGCGAGGTCAGCCATAATGCCGAGATTAAGGCTGTTGGCAAGATCATATGCGGGGGTGTCATGCAGTGCCAGCACCCACGCCCGGAACGGGCAGATTTCAATGACGTGCCGCTGCTTCAGCGCCTGACACGCAATCTCTGTGCCTTTCAGCGAACGCCCTTGCTGAAAATGAAACTCCGGTGGCTCCTTCTCCTCCCAGCCTTCAATGTGAGGCAACTGATCGCAAAGTTCACCGATGGTCACGTAATGATGGATATGTCCTGCGGCCTCGGCTTTTTCCTGTACGTCAGATCGCCAGCTTTTGTCTCGCGTTTCCCGACGAAAGGCATTTTTGCTCACCGGCTGGCTGTTCGGATTACGCCGAAGCCCCAGCGGGCGCTGCTCCATTTCGTCGGCCAGTTGTTGCGCGTCTGCTTTTACGTCGACCGTTATCCAGTACAGATCGTCGAATCTGACCAGTCCCTGACTGTCGGTGACGCCGGCAGGGGGATTGGGTGGTGGCGTGGGATCGTAGTGGTAATTGCTATATTTTTTCCACATCGCGACGTCTTGCGCGGATGCCAGCGGATGGTATTCCAGTGTGACCTTCAGCCCGGCAACGGGGAGATTATTCTCATCGACAAATTGCAATTCCAGCCAGTATCTGGGGGTTTCACCACGGCAGTAAACAACCTTACCTTTGGGTGCAACACTGGTGATAACGCTGTTGTCTCCGATGATTTCCATGCCAATTCCTTTTGGTTAATAAGGGTAATGGTTGCATCATACCCGTCACTCTCCTTAACCCAAATTTTTTGTTTAGTATGTTTTAACATTGCTATCGTGGCGACAGAGTCATTAATAAGAATATCAGTGGGTTACGTTGAATAAAAAAGCCCGCCGGTCTGCACCAGCGGGCTTTGTCATGGACTGCGAAATCTTACTTCTCGTCAGGCAGTGCGTAGGCGATCACGTAGTCGCCGCGTTCTGCGGACTGACGTGCGCCACCGGCGCTGATGATGATGTACTGTTTACCGGTTTTCGGTGAAACGTAGGTCATCGGGCCGGACTGGCTGCCGACCGGCAGACGGGATTTCCAGATCTCTTTACCGTTTGCGGTATCAAACGCGCGCAGATAGAAATCCTGCGTACCGGCGAAGAACAGCAGGCCGGATTGCGTTGACAGGCTCGCGCCCAGTGTTGGCATACCGACTTCCATTGGCATACGCATTTTGATGCCCAGCGGGCCGGTGTCTTTTACGGTACCGACCGGCACCTGCCAGACGATTTTGCCGGTTTTCAGGTTCACCGCAGACATCGTACCGAACGGGGGTTTCTGGCAAGGAATGCCCAGCGGTGACAGGAAACGCTCGCGGACTGCGCCGTAAGGCGTACCGTCCATCGGCACCATCCCCATCTCGATGCCGCTCGCGCCGGTCGGAACCTGTGCACGCGGAACCATGTAGTTCGCCAGACCCAGACGCATATCATTCACGAACATGATGGCGTTGTTCGGGTCAACCGAGACGCTGCCCCAGTTCATGCCGCCCAGTGAACCCGGGAATTGCAGTGATCGATCCAGGCCCGGAGGCGTGTAAACGCCTTCGTGACGCATACCTTTAAACTCGATGCGGCACAGCAGCTGATCCATCGGCGTTGCGCCCCACATATCAGATTCTTTCAGTGTCTGATTGCCAATATTTGGCATACCAACAGAGAAAGGCTGCGTTTTGGCGTAGCGTTCGCCCGGGACGTTACCCTGCGGCACTTCACGGTTTTCCACTTTCGCAACCGGCTGACCGGTTTCGCGATTCAGCATGAAGATCATGCCTTGTTTGGAGGTCTGCACCAGCACCGGCGTGCTGCCACCTCTACCGTCCGGCAGGTCATACAGCAGCGGCTGCGACGGCAGATCGAAGTCCCACAGATCATGATGAGTGGTCTGGAAGGTCCAGCGGACTTTACCGGTGGCCACGTCTACCGCGACGACGGAGGAACTGTATTTGTCATCCTGCTCAGTACGCGTGCCGCCGAAGAAGTCTGGCGTCGCGTTGCCGGTTGGCATGTAAATCAGACCCAGTTTGGGATCGTATGACATCGCCGACCAGACATTCGGGGTACCACGGGTATAAGTCTGACCCGCCGGTGGCAGTTTGGTAATGTTCGGATTACCCGGATCCCAGGCCCATACCAGTGCGCCGGTATGTACGTCGAAAGCACGGACCACGCCCGGAGGTTCGCCGGTGGAGAAATTATCCGCGACGCGACCGCCGACAACCACCACATTGCCCGCGACCAGCGGGGTAGAAGTTTGCTGGTAGTAGCCCGGTTTGACTTCACCCATGCCGACTTTCAGGTCAACCACACCGTTGTCACCGAAATCAGCACAGGGTTTGCCGTTATCGGCGTTAATGGCAATCAGACGCGCATCAATGGTTGGCAGGAACAGACGACGCTCGCAGGTTCCGCTGACAGTGCCACCGGTCGCCGCTGGCGCTTGCGGCGCATTCGTAGCAGGCGTAGCCGCTTCAGAAGCCGCAACCGGACTTGCCGGTTCAGCCGCCGGAACCGCAGCGGGTTGGGCTGCCGGGGCTTGTGGCGCCGCGCTGTTTTCAAAATAACCCAGGCCACGACAACGCTGCCAGTTAGGCGCGGTGGAGTTGGAATCGTAGGACCAGAGCTTTTTACCGTCATCAACAGACAAGGCGATCACTTTGCTGTAGGCCGTACAGACAAACAGTTTGTCGCCGATTTGCAACGGGGTGTTCTGGTCTTCAGCGCCGGAGCCATTGCTCTGCGGGATATCACCGGTATGAGCAATCCATGCAACCTGAAGTTTATCCACGTTGGTTTTGTTAATCTGATCCAGGGCTGCGAAACGGTCACCCGCAGTCGTGTTACCCCAGCTTTCCCAGTTCTTTTGCTCTGCACCTTTTTCTACCGGTTTCACCGGCACCTGATCGTCGGCGGTACTGATGATAGGTGTTGGCACAAAGGTATTAGCGAAAGCGGCAATCAGCGCGACAGCCAAAACCGCCGCCACTGAAAAGGCTGGCGCTTTACGCGTCACCAGACCCGTGCGTGCTTTAAGCAGCGGATAGATCAGCGCGACCAGAAATGCCAGAACGCCAAACGTGAACAGACGGGAGAACAATGGCCAGAATGTGAAACCTGCGTCCCGGACAGCCCAGATAACAGAAAGCACAAAGGCCAGGGCGTAAAGCCATGCGCCCGATGGCTTACCTTTGAAAATCAAAACGGCGGAAACGATGAGCGCCAGACCCATCAGCAGAAAGTAAATACTTCCTCCCAATGTGGCCAGATACGCGCCACCGATACCGAGTATCAGACCGATGACGAGCATCAGCGCACTCAGCAGCCAGAGGAGCCAGGTCCACTTGCTATTTGTTGTTGGCATGATTTATCTCACTGCATAGTTGTAGATAACTGTTGATAGAAAACAGGTAACACTTAATGACCACTTGTTATTAAATGAACCAAATAGAACAATTTCGCGCAAATAATAATACTTCTCATCGAGGTTGTGAATGTGTAACGAAG
>NZ_JAFMOS010000343.1 GCF_019049755.1 Rahnella perminowiae | reverse complement strand
ATTAAATACCTGCGTAAATTACGGTAAGTAAATCTTAGTTTTGTCAGTGCGTTTATTTAATTTGAAACTGTAAGGGTGCTATCTATTGGGTTTTTACAGGATAATACCCGCTAATTAATTACGGATATCCTGTGGTGAGGAATTATTCCTGCCTGATATTCTGTGACAGAAAATAGATCTGCCACTGTCTGGTAACTCTCCGTCGCTTGCACCACACTGTGTAAAGTTTGTGATGCTGTTCCTGCATCGCTTCAATTTTAAAAATGAATCGATTAGCGTAGTGGCTGTCTACAGAATGCAAAACAGTTCGGCACAACCCGTGAGGATAAAGGTAAGTATGGTCAAGGTGGACAAATGGCACTCTCTGGCGATGAGTGTGTTGCTGATAACAGTATCGGGCGTGGCGAAAGCTGACTCGCTGGACGCGCAACGCCAGCACTATATGCAGATTAAACAGGCGTGGGATAATAATCAGATGGATGTTGTCAGTGAGCTGATGCCAACGCTGAAAGATTATCCCCTTTATCCTTATCTGGAATACCGGCAACTGACGCAGGAGCTGGGCGATGCGACTCCGGCGCAGGTGAATGCCTTTGTGAAGGCTAATCCGACGTTGCCTCCGGCGCGTTCCCTGCCAGCACGTTTTGTAAACGAACTGGCGCGCCGTCAGGACTGGAACAGCTTGTTGTCTTTCAGCCCGCAGCCGCCGAAACCGGTTGCCGCCCGCTGTAACTACTATTATGCCAAATGGGCCACCGGCGATCAGAAAACGGCCTTTGATGGCGCAAAAGATATCTGGCTTACCGGCACTTCATTGCCGAACACCTGCGATAAGCTGTTTTCCGTCTGGCAGGGCGCAGGTAACCAGACCGCACTGACCACGCTACAACGCATCGGTCTGGCGATGAAAACCGGCAATACTAATCTGGTGAACTTCCTGGCAAAGCAATTACCGCCGGATTATCAGACTATGCGCGATGCGCTGCTGGATTTGCAAAATAACCCGAATACTCTTGAAAGTTTTGCGCGCAGCGTCGGGCCGACTGATTTTACCCGTAATGCCACAAGCGTTACGTTTGCGCGTATCGCCCGTGATGATGCTGAAAATGCCCGTTCGATGATCCCGGTTCTCGCGCGTCTGCAAAAGATGAGTGACAGTGAACGTCTGGATCTGGAAGAAGCCGTCGCCTGGCGCTATATGGGCAGCGACGCCACACCGGAACAGGCTGCATGGCGCGATAACGTCATTCTGCGCAGCCATTCCACCACACTGGTGGAGCGTCGCATTCGTATGGCGCTGGCCGCCGGCGATCGTCAGGGGCTGAGGCAGTGGCTGGATCGTCTGCCATCGGATGCGCTTCAGGAAGATGAATGGCAATACTGGCGTGCGTCAGTCATGATCGATAACGGTCAGCGCCCGCAGGGTGAGGCCATGCTGCGCACCTTAATGAAGGGACGCGGATTCTATCCGATGGCCGCAGCACAGAAGCTCAATGTGGCTTATCCGATGCAAATTTCTGTCGCGGTAAAACCGGATGCCAGCATTGCTAAATTGCCGGAAGTTGCCCGCGTCCGTGAGCTGATGTACTGGCAGATGGACAACCTGGCGCGGACCGAGTGGAGCTATCTGGTCAGCAGCCGCCCTGAATCTCAGCAGTCGGCACTGGCACGTTACGCTTTCGAGCAGAAATGGCCCGATCTCAGTGTACAGGCGACCATTACCGGCAAGCTGTGGGATTATCTGGAAGAGCGTTTCCCGCTGGCGTGGCCGGATGAATTCCGTCAGGCCACCAACGACAAAGGCATCACACAAAGCTACGCGATGGCGATTGCCCGTCAGGAAAGTGCGTGGAATCCGAAAGCCCGTTCACCGGTGGGAGCCGCCGGTCTGATGCAGGTGATGCCTGCCACCGCGCAACATACTGTGGACATGTTTGGCCTGCAGGGTTACAGCAATCCGGCACAGTTGCTGGATCCGCAAATGAATATCACGATTGGCACCCGCTATCTGGAATATGTCTATCAGATGTTTGGTCGCAACCGTATTTTATCCAGCGCCGCTTATAACGCCGGGCCTTCCCGTGTGAATACCTGGCTGGGCAACAGCGCGGGCAGGGTGGATTCGGTCGCGTTCATTGAGAGTATCCCTTTCTCTGAAACTCGCCGGTATGTTAAAAATGTGTTGGCATATGATGCGTTTTATCGCTATTTTTTACATCAACCGGCCAAGATTTTGACGGATGCCGAATGGCAGAGGCGTTACTGATCCCGAAGTGTTTATGATAAGCTGCTGTACTAGTTTAATAGTATGGCAGCCCGCTCATGACTCAACGATCCATCACTGACCCTGCTCTTTCCCAACAAGGTAATGAGGACTGGCAGTGCTTTCTGGCATTGCTACAGCAATCTTTTGCTGAAAATCTGCATCAGGATCTGCTGCAACTGCTTCTGACACCCGACGAGCGCGCCGCGCTGGGAACGCGGGTACGTATAATTCAGGAGCTGATGCGGGGGGAGATGAGTCAGCGTGAGCTGAAAAGCCAGCTGGGCGCCGGTATCGCCACGATAACCCGGGGATCGAATGGGTTAAAAACGGCACCGTCAGCGCTAAAGGATTGGTTGAGCGGGCAACTGCTTGAAGACAAAACGGGCGACTAAAGCGCCCGTATCAATCTTAAATTCAATGGGTCTGTGCGCGGGTTTGATAAACCGGATTATGGAAAGGTGCTAAAGCCAGCACCAGCGCCTGATGATAAACGCTGGTACGTGTCAGTTTTCCGGCGGTAAAAATGCCGATGGCGCCGCCTTTACGCTTCACTTCTGCAATGCCCGTCAGTTTTTCCATTTCATCTCCCAGTTCGCTGCCCTGGTTAATCCCCTGTAAAATGATTTCAGGTAACATTAAACTGGCTGAACGTGATTCGCCGCGCTGGTGCATATTCTCAATGACCATCCAGGCGAAGGTCATATTGTCTTCGATACCCGCTTCTACGCCGACCCAGAAGTCAGCTTCGGGACGAACCTGACGTGCGCCGATAACACGATGGCGCGCTCCGGTCCGGGTTTCATTACTGCCGATAGGTTGATTGGGTACGCCACTGTCGACGTCAACACCTTCAATGCGAAATGCCTCAGCGCCGAAAATATCTTCAAAAGCCATGGCGATCGCTTTGATTTTTGCCGGGTTAGTGGTTGCAGCGACAACATGATACATAGAGTTTTAGCATCCTTTAGCAAATTTCACGCAGTATAACGGAAAACACTCATGTTACAGGTATATCTCGTCCGTCATGGCGAAACAGAATGGAACGCCGCCCGCCGTATTCAGGGGCAGTCAGACAGTCCGCTGACGGCCAAAGGTCTTTATCAGGCCCGTCAGGTTGCTCAGCGCGTACGTAATGAAGGGATCACTCACGTTATCACCAGTGATTTAGGACGAACCCGCCACACGGCGCAGATTATTGCTGATGCCTGTGGGTGTGAAGTGATCGAGGAACCCCGTTTGCGCGAACTGCATATGGGCGTGCTGGAAGAACGTATTCTGGATGGCCTGACGGAGCAGGAAGAAACATGGCGTAAGCAAATGGTCGATGGTTCACCAAAAGGGCGTATACCCGAAGGTGAAACGATGACTGAACTGGCCGTGCGTATGCGTGCCGCGCTTGACAGCTGTCTGGATTTACCGGCGGGAAGCAAGCCGCTGCTGGTCAGCCACGGTATTGCGCTGGGCTGTCTGATCAGTACGATCCTCGGATTGCCGGCGTATGCGGAACGTCGCCTGCGTCTGCGTAACTGTTCATTGTCGCGTGTCGATCATCAGCAAAGCGCATGGCTGGCAAATGGCTGGATTGTGGAAACGGCGGGCGATGTATCACATCTTGATCTGCCCGCGCTAGACGAGTTGCAACGCTAACGCCGGGAGGCGTTAGCGGCGGATTGGGATCAGGTAATCACACCGTATTTCAGTTGGCTCGGTGCCTGGATCACGGCCATTGGTGTAAAAGCGTTCGATATCCTGTCCCTTTCTGCGAGTCAGTTTCAACGTTGGCAGACAGGTGCTGTACAACGTCAGAATAAACTCCTGCAGATGCTCCGGTGTGCCATCGTAGTGGAACATGGCATATTCACCGTGCTGTAACACAATCGGCTGACCTTCAACGTTTTCAGGCAGGTGCTGAGCTTCCAGCGCTGTTGTGTACAAGACTTCCTGCTCATCATCTTTCTCCTGGCTTGGACGAGAATGGTGCAGGCCATAAAGAATAGGTGGCAGCGTTTTCGCTTCGCCAATATATTGACGCCAGAAATGTCGACGCATCTCGTTGCGGTACGTGGTGATTTGCTCCAGCGTACATGAATAGCTTTGCGTCATGCCGATCAGATGCTGTTCCGGCAGGGAGATATATTCGGGTTGCGGCAGTGTGAATGCCCCCAGGCGGATAGGCGGGCAAATACCAAATGAATGCCAGTCTTCAGCACGACGATACAGTGCTGGCGTCTGTGCGAACTGTTTTTTGAAAGCCCGGGTAAACGTTTGTTGAGAGTCAAAACGGTACTGAAGGGCGATATCTAAAATCGGGCGACTGGTGAGGCGCAAAGCAACAGCCGCTTTCGACAGACGGCGGGCACGAATATAAGCGCCAATGGCATTATTAGTGACGTCTTTAAACATGCGCTGCAGGTGCCACTTGGAATAGCCGGCCTTGGCTGCGACGTTGTCGAGTGACAAGGGCTGGTCTAAATGGGTTTCTAACCAGCTAAGAAGGTCACGAATGATTCCTGCTTGATCCATAGATCGTCCTCGTTGAACTAAGATAGATGCACAGAATGATGGGCGGCATAATAGCAACTTTTTCCCGATAAGACTTCTTAAGAATTTTTTGGCTATCTGTGCTATTCACAGGTGTTACAGAGTATTTCCTTCAAAAAGTGTGAATGCACGCTTTCTGATTAGGGTTTCTTTAGAAAACAACGTCATGCTAATGATGTGGAGTAACTTAATGAATAAATGTTGGATTTTTGTGTTTGGGATGTTTGTTTTTTGTTCCGGAGCAGCACACGCAGAGCAAGTAGGATCGGTGGATACAGTCTTCAAGTTATTCGGTCCGGACCATAAAATTGTGGTTGAGGCCTTTGATGATCCTGATATTAAAAATGTAACTTGTTATATCAGTCGTGCCAAAACCGGCGGAATTAAGGGCGGACTCGGTCTGGCCGAAGATACGTCCGATGCGGCGATTTCCTGCCAGCAGGTAGGACCTATTGATCTCAGCGATAAGATTAAGCAGGGGAAAGACAAAGGCACCGTGGTTTTCCAGAAACGGACTTCTCTGGTGTTTAAAAAGCTTCAGGTTGTGCGTTTTTATGATGACAAACGCAATGCGCTTATCTACCTGAGCTATTCCGATAAAGTCGTGGACGGGTCACCGAAAAACGCACTCAGTGCGGTGCCGATCATTCCGTGGGGACACAGTGAACCCTGAGTTTCAGTGGGGATCCCAATCAAAAGGCC
>NZ_JAFMOS010000344.1 GCF_019049755.1 Rahnella perminowiae | reverse complement strand
TATAAGAGACAGATTCAAAAACATATAGCGAAGTTATTTTTCCGAGCAATAAGTATTTCCTGCCAATGTTGTGTTTTGCGATCCGAAGATAAGTTCGGCAGTTATAAGATTGCTTTTCACTCACTTTCTGTTCAGGAAGCACTTATCTGCCAGCACATCGAAGAGACAAATCGACCGTCCTTTTGGGCGGTTTTTTGGTGTCTTTTTTCTGCATTTACTGCCATTTATTCCCTTGTATGATCAGGGTTGTTGTGATGATCTGGAGGGCGAATCGGGATGAACAGCCGATCCGTCTGTGCTCAACGATTCAGCAAAGATTTAATGTTGCTTTTATGTGAACGAATTAACAAGCGGGCAAAATCCTGCTATGCTGCCCAGGCGCTAAAGGGCACTGTGCTCAGGTTCAGGACGTATAGTTTCAGAACAAGAAACCCTCTTACCCGCAGTGTCCCCGATTCATCAGACCGCTTGAATTCCCCTGTCCCTACAGGCATGACGCGATGCTGATGATGGAAGCCAGGCATAATAAATGACAATGAGAGCGAGGAGAAAGTCGTGCTAGAAGAATACCGTAAGCACGTAGCCGAGCGTGCTGCAGAGGGCATCGTCCCTAAGCCACTTGATGCTTCACAGATGGCAGCGTTGGTTGAGTCCCTGAAGAATCCGCCGCAAGGCGAAGAAGACACTCTGTTAGACCTGCTGATTAACCGTGTTCCACCGGGCGTCGACGAAGCCGCCTATGTTAAAGCCGGGTTCCTGGCCGCCGTCGCCAAAGGCGAAACTACCTCTCCGTTGGTCACTCCTGAAAAAGCTGTTGAACTGCTGGGCACCATGCAGGGCGGTTACAACATTCACCCGCTGATCGACGCACTGGATAACGACACGCTGGCACCTATTGCCGCGAAAGCGCTGTCCCACACGTTGCTGATGTTTGATAACTTCTACGATGTGGAAGAAAAAGCACACGCGGGCAACGAACACGCGAAAAAAATCCTTCAGTCGTGGGCGGATGCCGAATGGTATCTGTCGCGCCCGCAACTGGCCGAAAAAATCACCGTCACCGTGTTTAAAGTGACCGGCGAAACCAATACCGATGATTTGTCACCTGCTCCGGATGCCTGGTCCCGTCCAGATATTCCTCTGCATGCGCTGGCAATGCTGAAAAATGAACGTGAAGGCATCCATCCGGATCAACCGGGCAGCGTCGGTCCGATCAAACAAATCGAAGAACTGAACAAAAAAGGCTTCCCGCTGGCTTACGTGGGTGACGTTGTCGGTACCGGTTCTTCGCGTAAATCAGCGACCAACTCCGTGCTGTGGTTCATGGGTGATGACATTCCTCATGTGCCAAACAAACGCGGCGGCGGTGTGGTGCTCGGCGGCAAAATCGCGCCAATTTTCTTCAATACCATGGAAGATGCCGGTGCCTTACCGATCGAAGTGGACGTGTCTAACCTGAACATGGGCGATGTTATCGACATCTATCCGTATAAAGGTGAAGTGCGTCATCACGAAACCGACGAAGTGCTCGCCACTTTCGAACTGAAAACCGACGTACTGCTCGACGAAGTGCGTGCAGGCGGTCGTATTCCATTGATCATCGGCCGTGGTTTAACCACCAAAGCCCGTGAATCGCTGAAATTACCGCAGAGCGAAGTGTTCCGCATTGCGAAACCTGTCGCTGCAAGCAACAAAGGCTTTTCGCTGGCACAGAAAATGGTGGGCCGCGCCTGTGGCGTTGCCGGTGTTCGTCCGAACGAATATTGCGAACCAAAAATGACATCGGTGGGTTCTCAGGACACTACCGGTCCGATGACCCGCGATGAACTGAAAGACCTGGCGTGTCTGGGCTTCTCCGCCGATCTGGTGATGCAGTCATTCTGTCATACCGCGGCGTATCCTAAGCCGGTTGACGTGACCACCCATCACACGCTGCCTGATTTCATCATGAACCGTGGCGGTGTTTCACTGCGCCCGGGCGATGGCATTATTCACTCCTGGCTGAACCGCATGCTGCTGCCTGATACAGTTGGCACCGGCGGTGACTCCCATACCCGTTTCCCGATTGGGATTTCTTTCCCGGCGGGTTCCGGTCTGGTGGCCTTTGCGGCAGCGACCGGCGTGATGCCTCTTGATATGCCGGAATCCGTTCTGGTGCGTTTCAAGGGCAAAATGCAACCGGGCATCACCCTGCGTGATCTGGTGCATGCGATCCCTTACTACGCGATTAAAGAAGGCCATCTGACCGTTGAGAAGAAAGGTAAGAAAAACCTCTTCTCTGGCCGTATTCTGGAAATCGAAGGCTTGCCGGAACTGAAAGTAGAACAGGCATTTGAACTGGCGGATGCGTCTGCAGAGCGTTCAGCGGCAGGTTGTACGATCAAACTGGATCAGGCACCGATCAAAGAATACCTCAGCTCTAACATTGTGCTGCTGAAGTGGATGATCTCTGAAGGTTACGGCGATCGTCGTACCATCGAGCGTCGTATCAAAGGCATGGAAGAGTGGCTGGCGAATCCTACCCTGCTCGAAGCGGATGCGGATGCCGAATACGCGGCTGTGATCGAAATCGATCTGGCGGACATCAAAGAGCCAATCCTTTGTGCGCCGAACGATCCGGATGATGCGCGTCTGCTGTCTTCCGTACAGAACAGCAAAATCGATGAAGTCTTTATCGGTTCGTGCATGACTAACATTGGTCACTTCCGTGCGGCCGGTAAACTGCTCGACAGCCATAAAGGCGCGTTACCAACCCGTCTGTGGGTTGCACCACCGACTAAAATGGATGCGGCACAGCTGACTGAAGAGGGCTATTACAGCGTCTTTGGTAAGAGCGGTGCGCGTGTAGAAATTCCGGGCTGTTCACTGTGCATGGGTAACCAGGCGCGTGTGGCTGACGGTTCTACCGTGGTTTCCACGTCAACGCGTAACTTCCCGAACCGTCTGGGCAATGGCGCTAACGTCTATCTGGCCTCAGCGGAACTGGCCGCGGTGGCGTCCCTGCTGGGTCGCCTGCCAACACCGGAAGAATATCTCGGTTATATGGCAGAAGTGGATAAGACTGCGGTGGATACCTACCGTTATCTGAACTTCGACAAACTGAGCGAATATACGGATAAAGCTGACGGTGTGATCTTCCAAACCGCAGTCTAAATCGCTATATTTGCGCCAGTGTTGAAAGGGAGCTTCGGCTCCCTTTTTTATTGTGATTTTTCCAGAGGACTGCGCCATGGATTACGATTTTTTACGCGACATCACCGGTGAGGTCAAAGTGCGTTTTTCAATGGGCCACGAAGTGCTGGGCCACTGGCTGAATGAAGAAGTGAAGGGCGACCTGAGCGTGCTCGATCACGTTGAAGCCGCGCTGAGTGAGCTGAAAGGCAGCGAACGCCAGACGCAAATGGTTGGTCATGAATACACGCTGTTGTTAGCCGACGATGAGGTGATGATCCGCGCCAATCAGCTGGATTTCGACGGTGATGAGATTGAAGAAGGCATGAGCTATTACGACGAAGAGAGTCTGGCATTTTGCGGTGTCGAGGACTTCCTGCAAGTCCTCGCTAAATACCGTTCTTTCGTGACGACCTATCGCTAAAACTTATTTACCCCGCGAGGCGGTCCAGCAGAGCAGCGAACCGCCGACTACCATCAGCACCCCCGGCCAGAAACTCGCGCCCGGCAATGTGTGCAGCCATAATCCGGCAATCAGAATCGATGACAGCGGCGTGAAGTACGACAACGCGGCCACCAGCGTCGCATTGCCTTTTTTCATCGCGATATCCCAGCACTGATACGAAATGGCCGTCACCGCGCCCATTGCCAGCAGTTCAAGAATCGCCGGTAATCTCAGGCTGATGCGGTTCGATGAATAGGTAAAGTACAGCACCCACAGCACGGCACCGGTCGCCAGCAGAAACAACGGCAGCACGCCTTTACCTTTACACAATACGCGCACCAGATTGGAATACAGCGCCCATGAAACGGCAGCACCCAATGCCAGACCATAAGCCACCGGGTTGCCGTGCACATTGCGCATTAGCTGATGAATATCCAGCCCGTGACCGCCGCTGATCGCCCATAACACGCCTGCAAACGCCAGTACTGCCCCCGGCCAGATCCACCAGCGTACGCGCAATTTCAGCAGCGGTACCGCAAACAGCAGCGTCAGACTTGGCCATAAATAATTGATCAACCCGAGTTCCAGCGTTTGTTGCCGGGTATGCGCCAGACCAATCGCCAGCGAAAACGCCACCATATAAAAGATAAACAGCAGACCGCAGATGATCAGATAGGCCGCAGATTCGCCGCGCAACGTTGGCTTGCCGCCGACCATCCAGACTAAAATCCCACTGACAGTATAAATTGACGCGGCCGCGCCAAAGGGCCCCAGAGATTCGGACAAACTGCGGGTGAGCGCCACGCTCATACTCCACAATAAAATGGCGAGAACGCCACACAGCGTTGCAAAACGATCCATAAGAAAGGTAAGCCTCTGGAAAAGGAGGCTTTTAAGATAAGCGATTGTCCCGGTTATTTACACCGGAACAATCCGCTTGAGGGGCGCTGAGTTGCTGAAATCATCAGAAGTAGAAACCGACTTCCAGACCCACGGTGGAAGTGGTGGTCGCGGGCTGATAATAACCGACGGTACGTCCGTTCAGATCACCTTGTTTCTCGTCCGACTTACCGTATTTCTGATGCACATAACTGGCTTTCACAAAAACATCTTTGTTGATATTCCAGGTCAGGCTGGTAAATGGCGAAAGCCTGGATTTCGGCTCCAGCCAGACCGAGCCCTGATTGCTGTGCGTCCAGGTTTTAATCGGATACAGCGCACCGCCTTCCAGACTCAGGCGTGAATCTGTGGTCATTTGCCAGTTCGCACCCAATGACGCTTTAGCGTAAGGTTGCACAGTCACTTCCACGGCGGTGTACTGCCGCGTGGCATTTTCTGAGGCGATATAAACATCATCAGAGCGGATATTTCTCAGCCATGCCTGGCCGCCAAGCGCGCCTTTCATATCGAAAGAAACACTGTCGGATGCCCGGTAACGGTAGCCGCGGGTCATGTCCGCACTGTAGCCGGTGTAATAGGTTTTGCCCTTGAGCGATCCGTTTTGCACGTTGGCCTGATCGTCAAGCGTACTGCCTTTATAACGGACGATCCCGAACATGACGCTCATGTCCCAGGCTTTTAATAAGCCGCTTTGCGTATCAAGATAATTATTGGATCCGAAATTAACGCGCAGGCGCGGGCCATGTTCAGCAACATATTTACCGTCCATATTATCGACGGATTCGTCCCACTTATAATATTCAGCACCGTAGCTCACATAGTGCCGCATCCCTTCAGTATTGCTGCTTAACAAATTTTCCCCGGCCCGGGAAACCCCGGAAACCAATAAAGAACTCGCGACCAGCAGGCTGGATACGGTCTTTAATTTAATCATTTTCATGTTTTATTTCTGCTTGCGGTGGATGGAGCTGTTTGCTTAGTAAGCAATGACGCGATGCTAATGGGCGGGCGGGGATAATTAAAGC
>NZ_JAFMOS010000345.1 GCF_019049755.1 Rahnella perminowiae | reverse complement strand
GTCTTTTCTCTTATCTGAAACTCTCTTTACACCGGCCTGACTATTTAAGCGTCAGTACCGTCCCTTCATATATCTATGATATATCCAATTATTATTTGTGATCGCACGAATTGCCGATGGCTTATATGAATAACTCTGCACATAAACATGAAAGACTCTCAACCACTCATTATGTTTAGTATTCTTTACTGACTGTCAGAAAAGTCTATATGCGGGCACATCGCCGCGCATTTTAAGCATCCTTTCTGACGCTGCCCTAAAACATGCCATCTATGCTAAAATGCGGCCACTTTTCACCGGTTCAGAATTCAGTACGCTGCCTGACAGCATGCCTGAGGAGATAAAAATAATGAGTAATTGCGATTTTACAACGGAAGCAAACGTTGACACACTGGCTACAGAAGTTGCCTGCCTGAAAGCCACCCTGACCCTGATCCTGAAAGCGATTGGCCAGGCTGACGCCGGTAAAGTGATGCTGAATATGGAACGTTTTGTCGCGCAGATGGAAGACGAACAGCAGGCTGAAGTGTTCAAAAATTCCCTGCAGCAAATTAAGTTCGCTTACCGCCAGTAATGCTTTTTCAGAGTCTGTCGCCTGGCAGGCTCTGCCTTCTCCTTCCGGTTATCCCCCGTAATGTCTGCTATAATCAAGCCCTGATTCATTCAATGAGGACATACGCATGAGCGATGAAAATAATAAAGAAAACAAAAGCAAAGCCGATGAAGTCCATGTCAGTGACGGGCTGGGCGAACTGTTTGAAGTTTCGGAACAACTGACTGAAGAAGAAATTGAAAAAGCGGCAGAAGAAGCCAGGCAAGCCGTAGAAGATGCCAAAAAACAGAAACATCATTGATCAATGCATCACAACTTCCTTGCTCCGCATCAGGCGATTGCGCCTCTGGCCATTGATTATCAACATGGCGACAGCGAACCCGCCCACAGTCACAACTGCTCACAGCTGATTCATACGCTATCCGGCATTGTAGAAGTGCATACGTCACTCGGCACCTGGATGGTGCCGCCCGGGCGGGGAGTCTGGCTGCCTGCCTATGTTGAACATAGCCTGCGTTTTATCGGTGGTGTCAAGGCCCGCACACTGTTTGTCGATCCCCTGGCCCGTGCTGATTTACCTGCGCAATGCCAGGTAGTACAGATTTCTCCGCTGCTGCGTGAATTGATTTTATCATCGCTGACCATTCCGGCCGATTATTTGTCCGGCGGGCGCGATGAACGCATCATGGAATTATTACTCGATGAACTGCGTCTGTTGCCGACGCTGCCCCTTTACCTGCCGGAACCAAAAGAGCCGGAGCTGACCGAACTTTGCCAACAGATTCGTGCAGATCTGTGTTCATCCTGGGAGCTGGAAGATGTCGCGCAGCGTCTGGATATCAGCAGCCGCACACTTTCGCGCCGTTTCCAGCGCGAAACCGGATTACGTTTCAGTGACTGGGTTCGTCAGGCAAAATTGCTCGAAGCGCTGAATCAGCTTGCTGCGGGGATTTCCGTTATTGATGTGGCGCTGGCACTCGGCTACGACAGCCCGAGTGCCTTCAGTGCGATGTTTCGCCGGTCACTCGGCGTCTCACCCAGCGAATATTTTAATCAGCCATAACAGCACTGGCTGCATTGAACAGCGCCTGCAATGAGGCGCTGGACACATCGCTGTCGATGCCTACGCCATAATAATTTTCCCCCAACCGCCCGCGACAACTCAGATACGCCACAGCACGACTGTGACTTTGTTGCCCCAGCGTATGTTCGTGATAATCACCGATTTCCAGTTGCACGTCGTAACTGCGACGCAGCGCATCGGCTGCACCGGACAGCAAACCATTACCGCTACCGGCGATATGCTGTTCTTCATTGCGATAACGGATCCGTGCACTGAAATGGCAGACATTTTGCTCATCGCTGCGAATGTCGTAACTCAGCAGTTTTACCCCCGGTTGATCGGTTAATCCGTAACGCTGACGGAACAGCCGCCAGATATCGCTGGTGCTCATTTCCTTGCCATGCGTATCGGTTTCACGTTGCACCGCTTTGCTGAAATCAATTTGCAAACCACGCGGTAATTTCAGCCCGTGATTCTGCTCCAGCAACCAGGCCGCTCCGCTTTTCCCGGACTGGCTGTTAACGCGGATCACCGCTTCATAGCTGCAACCGACATCCGCCGGATCTAAGGGCAGGTACGGCACGCGCCAGACAGGGCTCTCCGTCACTTTCTGTGCAGCAAACCCTTTTTTGATGGCATCCTGATGCGAACCCGAAAATGCCGTAAATACCAGTTCACCGGCATACGGATGTCGCGGATGGACAGGCAACTGGTTGCATTCTTCCACTGCCTCGACAATCGCCTGCAAATTGCTGAAATCCAGCTGCGGCGCGACGCCCTGAGTGTAAAGATTCAGTGCCAGCGTCACGATATCCACGTTGCCGGTGCGTTCACCGTTACCGAAAAGGCATCCTTCCACGCGGTCGGCACCGGCCAGCATCGCCAGCTCTGCACAAGCTACCCCGGTTCCGCGATCATTGTGCGGATGAACACTGATTGAAACCTGTTCCCGGCGGCTGAAATGGCGGCAGAACCATTCAATCTGGTCGGCGTAAATATTCGGAGTACTGACCTCCACGGTTGCCGGCAAATTAATGATCATCGGTCTTTTAGCGCCCGGCTCCCAGACATCCGCCACGGCTTCACACACTTCCAGTGCAAACTCCAGTTCGGTGAAACAGAAGGTTTCCGGCGAATATTCAAATGTCCATTCTGTCTGCGAATATTGCCCGCACAGTTGACGGATCTGCTGAGCGCCGCGAACCGCCAGCTCGCGTGTTGCGGCCTGATCCTGATTAAATACCACTTCACGAAATACCGGTGCAGTCGCGTTATATAAATGCACGATGGCGCGCGGTACATCTTTAAGCGCCTCAAAAGTGCGGGCAATCAGATCCGGGCGCGAAGGTGTCAGAACCTGAATCACCACGTCATCCGGAATGAGCCCTTCTTCAATCAGGCCCCGGACAAAATCGAAATCGGTTTGTGAAGCCGAGGGAAACGCCACCTCAATCTGCTTAAAACCACACTTCACCAGCAAATCAAAAAACTGACGCTTACGGGCATTATCCATAGGTTCTGCCAGTGCCTGATTACCGTCACGCAGATCACTTGAACACCATTGCGGGGCTTTATCGAGGATATTTCCCGGCCAGCGGCGGTCAGGTAAATTCACCGGCGGGAAGGGACGATACTTTTGCGACGGGTCGTTTAACATACGATTCTCCATTTATCATTGAGGCTGCGGTTATGTTCCGTTAAAGCCATAGTACGCAAACGATAAATGCCTGCGCCTGACTAACTGACAGCAACCCCCGCAAAACGGACAAAAAGAGAATGATCAATGAATCAGCGTCATGCTGATGTGGCGGGAAGAACTGCAATGTGACTCGGCGCAGGGCTTTTATTTCCGGGATCGCGGCAACATAGCCCGATCTCCGGATGGCCAACGTCTTATCTCTGATGCCAATGTATAGTCTGTGCACCTAAAAAAAACCCGCACTCGGCGGGTTATTTATTGTGTTATTTATTGCTGCTGCCTGCCGGCCGGATGTTATAGGTTCCGAAGAAACTACGATCCGTTTCCAGGCTGATGCTTTTACCGTTCGCATCTACGGTAATCGAACCCGATGTTTTAGTCAGTGCACAGGCAATGCGAACATCAATGGTGCGTATCCCGTTCGGCACATTCAAATCCACGTACTGATTAAAATGCAGTGAAGCCACGGTCTGTCCGTCTAAAAACACCATCAGCGGACACGTTTTCTCAAACGGCACAACTGACCACTGTTCTAAACGGTGTAAACGGATATGGGTCTGCCCTGCCGGCGGGGTCGCGCTGGCGTTAGCGAAAGATGACTTAACCTGCAGCGTCGGTTCATAAGGATTGGCTGCGCACCCGGCTAAGAATAAAGCCGCCAAGGCCACCAGTGTTTTTTTCATCATTATCTCCCTGAGTTTATGAACGAATGATAGCAGTGTGCGCGTGGCGGGCAACAAAAACCGGCAGGTGCAGGTTACGGAATGTCCGCAACCTTCAAAAGTCATCTCAATCTGTGACATTAGTACAAAAAAACATCACCCGAATTGCTAATAGCCAGCTACTGGTATTTGATATTCTTGTTAAGATTTTTCCGATCAGACGTTCAACTCAGTTTCAGGAATACCTATGTACAGTTACACACTTATCGCCCCCGCCGGGATCGTAAAAGCCTACGAAGAAGAATTCCGCGAAAAAGGGATTGAGTTACTGGTTGCCAAACAGAATCGTTCGGAGACGGTCGTCTTACGCAGTGACCAGTTCACCGAAGAAAGCACATTTATCACGCATGTTCATTTACTGATCTTCAGCCTGTGCATGCGCGTACAAAAACAACTCAAAAATGGCGATAGCCCTAATACGACGATTATGTACTGATTTTTCTTCCTGCGACTTTTCATGTCGCAGGGAAGAACATCATCAGCCCTCACTCAGGCATTTTTCAACAACTGCATTGTAGACTTCCTCAACGGTGATTCTGTCCATCGGATGTTTCAGCTGGCGGGATGGGTCATTTTCGACAGGTGGCCTGTAAATAACCTTGTGCAATTCCGGGTTTTGATAAGGCCCGTTTTCGTCGGGTGAATTAAGCACGAACAGACTGATGGTCTTCGTTTTAGCTGCAATCGCTAAATGAAGCGGTCCTGTATCATTAGTCACTAAAAGATCCATCGCATCGATCACTGACAACAACTCCGGCATAGTTGTTTTTCCCGTAATATCAGTAAATTGTGCTCCGTGCGCCTCTTCCATCCTGGCAATAAAACGCTCTGCGATCTCAGTTTCGGCGGGTGAACCAATCAGGATCAGATGAAAAAGCGGTGACGTTTCAATTAACAGCTTGGCCAGACCTGCAAAATGTTCTACCGGCCATCGGTGCGTCATTTTAGATGCCCCCATTTGCAGCCCGATAAGGATCTTGCCAGGTTTTTTATCGAATGCAGGAATCCGTGCAGGTATAAACATCTCCGTATTATCAGGTTTGCTGCCCAGCAAACTGACTAAATCAAGTTTTCTCTGAATAATATGCTTCGATTGTCCCCGGGTAATACCGGACAACCACTTCTCCATACCTGCAGGTTCATTACGGTAATAATCTTTAAATATAAATTCACAGCCCGACATGATGGAAGCGATAATATCATAAGGGGCGCGGCTATGAAGAATAATGGCTAGTTGAGGCTTTTCTCTTCTCAGAACAGAGACAAGTTTTTTCATGTCACTGTAGTGATTATCCATAGGAAGAACGCGATCAAAGTTGTCACCGGGCTCAACCAGCTGTGAATTTTGCTGGCTGGTAACAAGAATAATCCTTGCTGCAGGATAACGTCGTCTTACCGCCCTTATGGCCGGCGTACTGAACATAAAATCACCCAGCCGTTTTGTAGAAAATATCACTACCCGCTCAAAGTCATGCTCTTTATCAAATGACGTTATATTTCTCAGATTTCCTGCACACTGGCTATAAC